>DASPUW010000065.1:0-8581 GCA_035622675.1 Burkholderiales bacterium
CCGCGCGCCCGGTCTCGGCGGCCAGCCGTTCCAGATGCGGCCAGGGCGCTTCCGGATTGACGTGATCCGGCGTGACCGGCGACACACCGCCCCAATCATTGATGCCGGCGCGAATTAAGTCCGTAAGGTCGCCCGAATACAGATTGGGCGGTGCCTGTATGCTCATCTCCGGGCCCAGGATCAAGCGCGCCACCGCGACCGTCCAGCACAGCTCATCCATGGACGGTTCCGGCGCAGCATGCATTTTGGTGCCGGGCTTGGCGCGGAAGTTCTGGACGATGATCTCCTGAATGTGATCGAAGCGACTCGCCAGATCGCGCAGCGCGAGCAGCCCGTCGATGCGCTCGCGGCGCGTCTCGCCGATCCCGATCAGAATCCCGCTGGTCAGCGGCACGCGCATCTCCCCGGCGACGCGGATCGTTTCGAGCCTGCGCGCCGGGATCTTGTCGGGCGAGCCGAAATGCGGGCCGCCCGGTCCCGACAGCCGTTCGGAGGCCGTCTCGAGCATGATTCCCATCGATGGCGCGACCGGGCGCAGCTGCGCGAAATCGGGTTGCGACATCAGTCCCGGATTCAGGTGAGGCAGCAGCCCGGTCTCCTCGAGCACTTTGGCTGCGACCTCTTTCAGATACGACAATGTGGAGGCATGACCTAGACGCGCAAGGGCTTGGCGCGCCTCGGCGTAACGCGCTTCGGGCTTGTCGCCGAGCGTGAACAGCACCTCCTTGCAGCCGGCTGCGGCACCGCGGCGCGCGATGTCGAGCGCATCCTCGACTGTCAGAAACGCCTTCTCCAGGCGCCGCGGCGTCTGAGCGAACGTGCAGTAGTGACACACGTCGCGGCACAGTTGAGTGAGCGGCACGAAGACTTTGCGCGAATAGCTGACGTGATGCCCCCAACCCGCGTCGCGCAGATCGCCCGCGAGCGGAGCCAGCGATCGCCAATCCGGGAAATCGAGCAGCGCGAACGATTCGTCGGCGTTCGGGCGCCGATCCAGGTAGCGCTGCGTGGGCGCGGCGCTCATTGTGCGGGAGCCTCCGCTCTGCGCGGCAGCGCTTCGCGCAGCTCGGCGCTCAGCAGAGCGGGATGTGCTTCGATGCGGCGTTGCAGCTCATCGAGATCTTCGAGCTCGTCGATGTCCAGGGCGAGGACATCCGACTCGACGATGCGCACGTCCAGGCCTTGGCTGCGCGCCGCCGCGAGATGTCGCTGAAAGCTGTCTTTCCCGAAGCTCGGCGGGACGATCGCGGGTGGCGTGCACAACAACGCGTTGGTTCCGCTGCGACGGCGATCGGGCACGATCGCTACCAGAGGAGTGGGCGTAAGGTGTACTGGGTTTTCTCTCCCCTCCTTTTCAAGGAGGGGTGGCGCGAAGCGACGGGGTGGTTGACACCGAAGCAGCTCTACCACTACTTCGCTGGAGATCAGCGGGATGTCGCCGGAGATCATCAAGACGCCGTCTACGCGCTTGGAAAGATGCGCCACGGCGCTGCGGCAGGCTTCCGCCGTGCCCGCCTCGCGTTCCTCCCAGATTAAGGTGGCGCCCTCACACTCTGCAAACGCGCCGACCTCGGGGCTTGCCGTGACCACGGAGACGCCCGCAATGCCGGGCGTGCGGGCGAGGGTGCGAATCACTCTCCGCGCCATCCAGAAGAACAGACGCCGCCGGGTGTCAGCGCCCAACCCTGCTTGCAGCCTGGATTTCGCCGCATCGGGCGTTTTCAGCGGTACGACCGCCCAAATTGTGTTGCTGATGCTCTGCGTGCGCACAGCTGCCTGCTGGTTCTGAAGAGTCCTCGTCCTGCCCAAGATACCACGCGTTAGGAGGAACTTCAGGCGCACCACCTCGCCCCCGGTGTGGGCACCCCTCCTCAACGAGGAGGGGAGAGATTTTTTCTCCCCTCCTCGGGCAGGAGGGGAAAACTCCGCGCAGCGACGGGGTGGTTACTCCTTCGCCACCGTTCTACGCCACGATCGGTCCCAGCGCCGCTCCGATGCGCTGCATCTGCGCCTCGCTGGTCATGCTCGAGACGATCTTGAGGAAGCGCTCGTCCTGCACGCCCGACGTGATGTACTGCCAGCGGTAAGCGCGCAGCATCGTGTCGCGCAGCTTTGCTACTTGCGTGCTGTCGAACGCTCTGCCGGCCACCGTGAGGAAGTAGTCGGTATCTGAGGCGGACTGGAGCTGCAGAATACCGTCGACCGCTGCGACCAGCTCGATCAGGTCGCTCACCGCGTGCTCGCGTTGCACCGGCGTGAGCTTGGCATCCTCGCGCCGCCATTCCAGCTCGTCCATGATGGCGTGCTGGGATTCCTCCTTCCAGTGAAACAGAAACACGTCTTTCCACAGCTCGGAGAGCTCGCTGTCCCGCTCGATACTCTGCCGGTAGTGCGCCTGGGTAAAGAGCTCGATATGGCAGGTCAGTCCGAGCACCGCCCAAGTGGACTTGCCCAGCACCGCGTTGGCGACGTCGTTGGGCTGCGGCAGAAACCGATAGCCGGCTGGCATGCCCGCGGCCATCATATTCTCGATGCGGCGGAACAGCTCCTGGTGCTTCAGCTCCTCGTCCGTGAAGCGCACGAGCGCCTCGAGGGCGACCTGATCGCCCAGCCAGTAGTCGCGGCTGAGCTCGAGCATCTTGGCGCCGATGTAGCGCTCGACCAGGCCGAAGATGTTAGCGTAGCTGCGGCCCTGGATCTGACTCACCAGGCGCCGCTCGCCGGAGCTGAGGAAATCGAGCTGATTGACCTTGGACAAGCCGTCGGGCAGGAACTTCTTGGTGTAGTCGAACTTCCGGCCGCGCAGCACGTCGCGGTCGATGTCCCAGCGGATGCGCTTGGAAACTTCGATGACCTTGGCGAACCGGTTGCTGGCTTCGCTGCTCTGTATGCTCTGCATGATGTTCTCCTGGATCAGATTGGAGCGCGCGCCGCGTGAGGGCGCGGCTCCTGTTGGTTCACGGAAAGCGCCTCAGTCACCCATGATCAGGCGGCTGTAGTCGTAGTAGCGCGTCTCGTTTTCCAGCGACCAGCCCGTCTGTTCCGGGGTGTCCGAAACCGGCGCGTCTGTGGTGGAAAACAGATCGCTTGCTCTCGCGGTGACGATCGGGTGCTCGACCGGGCAGACCTTGTATTCGGCCGGGCAGGCCCAGTACTGGGCCCGGGACTCCGCTACCGTGGTCTCGTCGTCATGGCTCTGGGCGGCGCCGTACACGTTAGAAGCATCGCTGGTGTTGGCACCCGCAACCAGCAACACGCCGAACAGGGTGAAAAGGACAAGCCTGGTGGTGCTCAACATGGTCGTAATCTCCATTCAAAGGGTTAGTCGGATCGAATCGCTCGTGACGCCCACGAAACTCTGCGGTGCGTACGAGGCGAACTATCCGGGGGGAGCGTCATCCGCCCGTGAATTGCGGGGAGTCGGGCGAAAAAAATGCGCAATAAATGCGTAATAACCGCTGCTTCGCTGAACAAACGGGCTTCACAGCACAGGGGAGGCGGCAGCTTCTATGCCGATCGGGGTAAGATGTAAGTTCTAGGTAAGCGAGCGCGGCATGAGCCGACTCACGATCGCAGCCCTCGGAGGCCTCACGATCCAGCTGGACGCGGCCGACGCGCGGCTCGACCTCCCGACCCGAAAGAGCAAGGCCATCCTGGCCTATCTCGCGATGTCGCCTGGCATGCTCCGGTCGCGTGAGCACCTCGCGGGCACGTTCTGGGATCGCAGCGCCGAGGAACAGGCGCGCGCCAGCCTGCGCCAGACTCTTTCAAGCGTACGCAGAACCCTCTCGGGCGCGGATGAACTGATCAACAGCGATTCAGAGTCGGTGTGGCTCGACGTCCGCGAAGTCGAAGTCGACGCCCTGCAGTTCGAGCGCCTCGCGGCGGAGCGCTCGGCGGACTCCCTGGAGCGAGCGACCGCCCTGTATCGGGGCGAGCTGCTGAGCGGCTTCAGCCTGCGGGAAGAGGGCTTCGAGCAGTGGCTGTCGGCAGAGCGGCGCCGCTTGCATGAGGTTGCGGTGCACGCTTTCTCGGAGCTCATTGACCAGCACATGCACGCCGACCGTTTCGATCGCGGTATAGCCGTTGCCGAAAGACTATTGGCACTGGATCCCGTGCTCGAATCGGCGCATCGCTCACTCATCCGTCTCTATCTGCGCAGCGGACGGCGAGAGGCGGCGGCCCGTCAGTTTCAGGAGTGCGTTCGCGTCTTGAATCAGGAGCTCGAGATCGCGCCCGGCGAAGAGACGCAGCAGCTCGCCGAGGAAATCCGACGCGAGCCGGCCGCTCGCGGCCGGATTGAACCGAGCGCTGCCCAATCGAGCTCGCATTTCTCGCGGCCGGTGGCGATAGCTCTGCCGCCCGACAACCTAGAACGCGAGCCGGCGCCCAACGCGGAACGAAAGCAACTCACGGTGTTGTGCGCGCGGATGCGTGAGCTCACCGAGAGCCCGGACCCGGAAGTGGCCCTCGAGCGCGATCCCGTCTTGGGCGCGATAGTGGACGCGGTCCGCCACTATGGCGGCACGGTCAGCCAGCTCCGGGACGATGGTGTCACAGCGCTCTTCGGGGCACCGGTGGCACACGAGGACCATGCTGTGCGCGCGTGCTATGCCGCGCTCGCCATGCGCGACGCGATCCCATCCCTCGCTCCGCAGCCGCTCGATGTCCGGATCGGCATCCATTCAGGGGAAGTGGTCGTGCGTGAGATCGGCAACGAGCGCACTCGGTACTACGACGCGGTCGGTCCGGTGGCGCGGCTGGCGAGCCACATCGATGCGGCACTCGCCCCTGGTGAGATCGGTGTCACCACGGAGACAGCCCGGCGCGCGGAAGGATTCGTGCAGCTCTCGCCGCTCGAGGCGAAACAAGTCGAAGGCAGCGCGACTCCGGTGGAGCTCTTCACGCTGCACGCCAAGACCGCGCTGCGCCTGCGCTGGGATGCACGCTCTGCACGCGAGCTGGCCCGGTTTGTCGGACGCGAGGCGGAGATCGTGCGCCTCGGGGAGCTGCTCGAGCGTGCCGCTGGCGGGGCGGGGCAGGTGGCCGCGATCGTCGGTGAGCCCGGGATGGGGAAGTCGCGCCTGGTGCACGAATTCATCGGCTCGCCGCCCGCGTCCGGCTGGACAGTGCTCGAGACCGGTACGACTTCCCACGATACGCGCTCCACTTACCTCCCGATCGCGAGCCTGCTTCGCACATGCTTCAAGATCGAAGAGCGTGACACGCAGAACGAGGCCGCTGCGAAGCTCCGGGCCGCGGTCGAGGCCCTCGACGGCGCTTTGGCACCCCTCCTGCCGCCGTTGGCGGCGCTGCTGGACCTGCGTCCCCAGGATCTGCATTGGTCCACGCTCAACCCGCAGCAGCGGCGTCAGAAGACGCTGGAGGCGGTAACGGCGCTCGTGGTGCGCAAGAGCGAGGCGCAGCCTCTGATCCTGGTCGTCGAGGACCTGCACTGGAGCGACGCAGGCACTCAGGCGGTGCTGGATCACCTCGTCGACAGAGTCGTGGGCGCGCGGGTCTTGCTGCTCTTCACACACCGTCCGGAATACCGGCACGAATGGTCGGCGAAGAGCTATTTCGCCCCGCTGCGCGTCGACCCGCTGACCGCGGAGAGCGCCGATCGTCTCGTGGGCGAGCTCGTGGGCGACGATCGCAGCGTGGCCGATCTGCGCAGACGGCTGATCGAGCGCACCGGAGGCACACCGCTTTTCCTCGAGGAATCGGTGCGTGCGCTCGCGGACGCGGGCGCTCTGGAGGGCATGCGGGGCGCGTATCGGGCTGTGCGGCCGATCGACATTTCGCAAATCCCGTCCACCGTGCATGCGGTTATCGCAGCTCGCATCGACCGGCTGCCGGCGGCGCAGAAGAGCCTGCTGCAGACGGCTGCGGTGATCGGCAGAGATGTTCCGGCGGAGTTGTTGCAGCCGATCGCAGGCTGCGAGCCAGACGAGCTGAACCAGCTTCTGGCCGAGCTGCAGACGGCGGAGCTGATTTACCAGAGCCGTTTCCTGCCGCAGGCCCATTACACCTTCAAGCATGCGCTGACGCACCAGGTGGCATACGAAAGCCTGCTGAGAGAGCGGCGGCGCGCGCTCCACCTGAAACTCATCGCCAACAGCGAGGCGCTCTATGCCGACCGCCTGGACGAGCATGTCGAGCGGCTCGCGCACCATGCGCTCGCCAGCGAGCAGTGGGGTAAAGCCGTCGATTATCTCTACCGTTCCGCGAGCAAAGCGATTCAGCGCTCGGAGCACCAGCCGGCGATCCAGTTCCTGAATCGCGGCCTAGAAATCATCGGAACGCTGCCCGAATCGCCGCAGCGCATCAGGCAGGAGCTCGACTACCGGAAAGCGCTGGGCGTGGCCTTGATGGCGGCGAAGGGCTGGGCGGCGAAGGAGGTCCTCGACGCTTACACGCGCGCCCGCGTCTTGTGCGAGGAGCTGGGCGACGCGCGCGAAATGTTCATCGTGCTGCGCGGGGAGGGGCAATATCGGATGATCCGCGGCGACTCCCAGATCGCCCGAGACTTGGGCGACCGGTGCGTAGCGCTGGCTGCAGGCTCCAAGGACATGGGTGTCCACATCGAGACGCACCATCTGTTCTGGACCAACAGCTTCTTCATGGGCGAATACGCCGAGGCGGATCAGCACTGCGGCAAAGGCATCGCGCTCTACCGGAGAGAGCGGGATCACCCGCTCACGTATGTTTATTCGGGGCACGATCCGGGCGTATGCTGCCGCGCGTTCTCGGCCCTCATCCGCTGCCTCTATGGCGAGCCCGACCGCGCCCTCGGCATCTGCCGGGAAGGCTTGAACCTGGCCAACGAGGTGGGGCACCCGCTGACGATCGCTCTGGCGCAATGGGCATTCAGCTTCGCGCACATCCTGCGCCGCGAGCCGGCCCCCGCGAAGGAGTGGGCACAGCGCGTGATCGCTGTCTGCAATCAATACGTCTTGCCTCTGCTGCTGTCCCAAGGGCAGTTCCAGCTCGGCTGGGCCCTCGCCGAGCTGGACGATCTCGAGGGCGGAATCGCCAGCATGAACGAGGGGCTCGCGGGGATCAGCGCGAGCGGCACGGAGATCGGACGGCCGTATTTCCTGGCGCTGCGGGGTGAAGCGCTGGCCAGGGCCGGCCGCCCCGACGCCGGGTTGGCCGAGATCGATCGCGCTCTTGCCAGCGCCCATGAGCACGGCCAGGGTTTCCAGCTGTCCGAAGTGCTGCGCTTGAAAGCCGAGCTTCTGCCGATGCTCTCGAAGTCCAGGCGGCGTGAGGCAGAAGCATGCCTGCGCGAGGCGATCGATATCGCGCAGAAGCAAGGTGCCAAGCTGTCGCGGCTGCGAGCTGCGACGAGCTATGCAAGGCTGCTCGTTGGCAAAGGCGAAGCTGGGCAGGCGCGCGCGCTGTTGCAGCCGGCTTACGACGCAATCGCCGAAGGACGCGAGCTGGCCGATCTCAAGGCTGCGGCGGCGATGCTTGCGGAGTTGCCAGGCAGGTAGTGCCCGTGTTCGGCTTGCGACCTGTTTGAGCCGCAAAGCCGAAATGTTTGACGGGGATCAAGAGCGGCTCCCGGAGCTCAGCGTAACCTGATCTCGTGTTCCAACCGGGAGGCAATCATGAACGTCAATGTAGGCGGCGCAGACAAGGTCATTCGGATCATCGCGGGTATCGGCCTGATCAGCCTGTTTTTTGTGCTGAAGGGCGATGCCCGCTGGTTGGGCCTGATCGGCGTCGTACCGCTCGCCACGGGTTTAGTCGGCTATTGCCCGCTCTATTCCGTCCTTCGGTTCAGCACCTGCGCGAAGACCAAGCACGCCTGACGGCAACGAAGCGTCGCTCATCAGAGTCGAACATCACCCGCGCTGCGTAGCCAAACGCCCCGGATCCGCACGTTGCGTTTGCGGCAGGAAGATCACGATGAGCGCTCCCGCGAGAGCGATCACGGCCAGGGTGAAGAAGGCCGCTTCCGCGGCTCCGTTTGCCGCCGTGCGGATGGTGCCGATCAGGTCGGGACCGAAGTAACCGCCGAGATTCCCCACCGAATTGATCCACGCAATTCCCGCAGCCGCCGCGGTGCCCGAGAGAAAAGCCGTGGGCAGTGACCAGAACGTGCACACGCACCCGGCCCAGCCCATGGTGATCAGCGTGAGCGCGCCGATTGCCACGATCGGCGACTTCGCCGCCACGCCGAGCAGCAGCAGACCGACCATCATCAACAGGAGCCCGCCGGCGCAATGCCAGCGGCGCTCACCGGTCCGATCCGAATGGCTGCCCCAATAGATCATGGCGACGATGCTGGCTCCCCACGGAATCATGCTCAGCAGGCCGACCCTGAGCAGGTCCTTCTTGTCGATACCCAGTTCCTGGATGATGGTCGGCATCCAGAACCCCACTGCGTAGAAACACGTCGCCAGGGCAAGGTAAACCAGCGCAAGTGCCCAGACGCGGCCGTCCTTGAATGCGTCGATCAGGCTATGCCGCCCAGCGAGTTCTTTCTTGCCCGCGTTGTCATTCTCGACGCGGGCAAGCAGCAGGTCCCGCTCCTGTTGAGTAAGCCAGGCGGTGGTCCTGGGTCCGTTGG
>DASPUW010000066.1:0-5136 GCA_035622675.1 Burkholderiales bacterium
ACCCCTCCTCGGAGAGGAGGGGAGAGATCTAATTCTCCCCTCCTTTTCAAGGAAGGGGTAGGCGCCTCGGAGGGAGGAGCAGGGTTCCCTCTGGGATGCGACCCCGCAGAAGCGTCGCCCAGCGCAGGCCCTACGCAAGAACGCACCGTAACTCGTGGACTAGAGTCGACGAATAGACCGCGGCTTGGGCACGCGGAGCGTGACGGGGTGGTTACGCGAAGGCGCCCCACACCACCCCCGTCCTTCGGCCGACCCCTCCTCATGAGAGGAGGGGAGAAAGACGATAGTTAGGCCGCGTCCGCGTACGCGCGCAGCGACGGCGCTTGCACGACCCGGTCGCGGCCGAGGCGCTTCGCCTGATACAAGGAACGGTCGGCCGCCAGCAGCAGATCTTCGGGAAGGATTCGATCGTCGGGCACGGCCGTCGCGACCCCGACGCTCACGGTAATCATCTTGCCGCCCGAGCGGGCAGCGCCATCGATCGTCAACGTACTGATAGCGCGCCGCAGCAGCTCGGCGCGCTCGCGCGCGTGGCGCCGCTCGACGCCGGTCGCAAGCACCACAAATTCTTCGCCGCCGTATCGCGCCACCAAGTCGGAACCGCGGGCAAAACACCGCTGCACCGCGTCGGCCACGGCGCAGATGCAGCGGTCCCCACACAAATGTCCGAAGCTGTCGTTGAAGCGCTTGAAGTGGTCGATGTCGATCATGAACAGCGACACGGGAAGCTGCTCGCGCCGCGCGCGGTTCCACTCGCGCTCGACCTGCTCGCTGAAGTAGCGCCGGTTATACAGCCCGGTCAGCGCATCCTTGAGGGCGAGGCCCTGCAGCATGCGCTTGGTCTTTTCGAGGCGCTGGTGCTTCTCGATGAGATGCTGCTCCGCGAGCACGCGATTGGTCACGTCCGAGAGGTTCCCGACGAAGTGCTTGATCTGACCCGCGCGTTCAACGATCGGTGCAACGCTCAGCTCGTTCCAGAACGGCGAGCCGTCCTTGCGATAGTTGCGCACCGTCACCACGCAGCTCTCTCCGCTCTTGAGCGCGAGCCGCAGCTCGTCGAGCCCATCCTGATGCGTGTCGTCGCGCTGGAGAAATCGGCAGTTCTTGCCCACCACTTCCTCGGCGCGATAGCCCGTCAGCCGCTCGAACGCGGGATTGACGTAAACCAGGGGCATATCCGGCAGGCGCGCGTCGGCGATGACGAGGCCGTCGTTGGACGCGGCCACCGCCTGGCGAAGGAGCTCCGGATTGATGTCTGTCTTCATCGGTTCTGTCAAGGAACGAATCTAAGTCCCTGACGCAATGAGTTTCGGAAAAATTCCGCCCGTCTTTAGCCCTTTTTTGACCTTCCGCCGAGGAAGCAGTTCTCTTGCCCAAGGACAAGCCAGTTTCTTGATATTTGTCAGTATGTTACAGAGTCTACGACGAGGAGGCGGTAGCGGTCACTTGATCTGGTCGGAAGCGGCGAGCGCGGCGCGCATGGCCGCGACGTTGAATCCTGGTTTGCGCGCTGCATCCAGGATCACCTTTTCACGCCGCGCCATCAGATCGATGGCGGCGGGCAGCTTGCCCGCTTCGTCGGCGGTGAAGACGACCGCTCCATGCCGGTCCGCGTGAACGATGTCGCCGTCCGACACCGCCATTCCGAAAATGTCCACGGGCGTGCCGACTTCCACCACTTGGCCGCTTGCATGACTCGGGCTCAGCGTTGCAGCGAGGCACTGGAATTGTGGATGCATGGCGTCGAGATCGCGCATGGAACCGTTGGTCACGGCGCCGACGCAGCCTAATCCCCAATGCACAGTGGTGTTGACCTCTCCCCAGAACGCGCCCAGCCCCGCCTGGCTGTCGATATCCTGCACTACCGCGATCGACGGTTGCTCCGGTTTCGCCAGGTTCTCGTAATAGCTAAGCAGCTTTTGTCTGCGCGAGGCCGAATCGAATGGGACCGAGCAGCGGAATTGTGCCGTCCTGGCGTAGCCCACGATCGGCGGCAGCGCCGGGAACGCGGCGAGCAGCCGCTGCCGCGTGAAGCCAGTGACGAAGCGCTTGCCGCGCACGATCTCCAGCGCGTTGCAGATGGTCGGGGTATCGAACTTGCGCAACTGCTCGAACAAGGCGCGGGCATCCATTTGCGGTCTCCTCAGGGTGAGTAAGAATCGATTTAGTAAGACTTGGGCAGGCCGAGCACTTTCTCGGCGATAAAGCACAGGATGAGCTGCGGGCTGACCGGTGCGAGGCGCGGAATCATGGCCTCGCGCAGAAAGCGCTCGATGTGGAACTCCTTGGCGTACCCCATACCACCGTGCGTGAGCATCGCCTGCTCGCAGGCGCGGAAGCACGCCTCCGCCGCGAGATACTTGGCCGCGTTCGCTTCGGCGCCGCACGGCTCGCCGCGGTCGTAGAGCGCTGCCGCTTTGAATACCATGAGATCTGCCGCCTCGAGCTCCATCCAGCAGCGCGCGAGCGGGTGCTGGATCGCCTGGTTCTGTCCGATGGGCCGGTCGAACACGACGCGGCCCTTCGCGTAGTCGACGGCGCGATGCAAGGCGGCGCGGCCCAGGCCGACCGCTTCCGCCGCGATGAGAATGCGTTCAGGGTTGAGACCGTGGAGCAGATACTCGAATCCTTTGCCTTCCTCGCCGATGCGGTCGTGTGCAGGGACGGGCAGCTCTTCGATGAACAGCAGGTTCGAGTCCACCGCCCGGCGGCCCATCTTCTCGATCTCGCGCACCTCCACGTGGCGCCGGTCGAGGTCGGTGTAAAACAGCGATAGACCGTCGGTCGAGCGGCCGTCGGTTTTCGCCACCGAGGTGCGCGCCAGAATGAGCATCTTTGCCGCGACCTGCGCGGTCGAGATCCAGATTTTCTGCCCGCGCAGGAGATAGCGGTCGCCGTCGCGCTGTGCGGCGGTCTTGGTCTGCGCGGTGTTCAGTCCGGCGTCAGGCTCGGTGACGGCAAAGCACGCTTTCTCTGCGCCGCGAATGAGCGGCGGAAGCCATCGCTTCTTCTGCTCGGCGTTGCCGTGGACCACCACCGGGTTGAGCCCGAAGATGTTCATGTGGACGCTGGAAGCGCCTGAGAAGCCCGCGCCGGACTCGCTGATCGCCTGCATCATCAGCGCTGCCTCGGTGACGCCGAGACCGGCGCCGCCGTACTCCGGCGGCATCGCAATGCCAAGCCACCCGGCGTCTGCCACCGCGCGATGGAACTCGTGAGGAAAGATGCCGCTGCTGTCGCGCTCAAGCCAGTACGCGGCGTCGAAGCGTTGGCACAGCCGGGCTATCGCCTCGCGGATGCGAAACTGCTCGGCCGAGAAGGCGAAATCCATCCGATCAGTTGGCGAGCAGCGTCACGCCGCGCCGCGCGAGCTCCGCGATCTCGTCATCCGAATAACCGGCTTCTCGAAGCACCTCGGCCGAATGCTGCCCCAGGCGCGGCGCCGGCCCCGGCACCTCGGGCGGCGATGCGGACCAGTCAGTCGGCGTGCGCAGCGCGAGCAGCTTGCCCTCCGTAGGATGATTCTCCGTCGCGAAGAAGCCGCTGGCCGCCAGATGTGGATCGTGCACGACGTCCTCGATCGAGTTCATGCGCGCCACCGGAATATCGGCCCGCTCGAGCAACGCGGTCCATTCGGCCGTCGAGCGCGTCTTCATGAGCTCGGCCAGCGCATCGTAGATCTCGGGAATGTACTTGGCGCGGGCGGCCTGGCTGGAGTAGCGGTGGTCGGCCATCAGCTCAGGCCGGCCGATCGCTTCGGAAAAACTTTTCCACTGTTTGTCGTTGTAGACGAGCACGCAGATGAAGCCGTCGCGCGTCGCGTAGGGCCGGCGCGCCAGCAGGCGCGCGTACCCTGAATCAGCGATGGGCGGGTCGTAGGTCAGCCCAGCGGAATGATCGCCGAGAACGAAGTGCGCCACGCTCTCGAACATCGGCACCTCCACGGCCTGCCCCTGGCCGCTGCGCTCCCTCTGAAAGAGCGCGGCCGTCACCGCGTAAACCGCATGCAGGCCGGTCAGCCGATCCGCCAGGTTGATGGGAGCATAGCGCGGCGCCTCGGTCCCGTTGCGCGATGCGAGCCACGGCACGCCGCAACCGCCCTGGATCAGGTCGTCGTAGGCCGCCTTCGCCGCGTACGGGCCGCGCTGCGAGTAGCCGTACGTCCCCACATAGAGTATGCGCGGATTGGCCGCGCGCACGTCCTCGTATGCGAGCCCCAGACGGGCCATGGCCTGCGGCCGCACGTTGTAGACCAGCACGTCGGTGCGGGGCAGCAAGCGCTGTACGGCTTGACGCCCCTCGGGGCGCTTGAGATCGAGCACAATGCCGCGCTTGCCGCGGTTCAAGTTGAGGAACAAGTAGCCCATGCCAGAGCTGCGCATCGGCCCCGCGTGGCGCATGTTGTCGCCTTCGTGCGGCTCGATCTTGATCACGTCCGCCCCGAGCTCGGCGAGAATCTGAGTTGCGAACGGACCCATGACAACGGTGGTGAGGTCGAGAACCTTCACCCCGGACAGCGGACCTGGCATGACAAATCGTGATTGGTCGGGTTGGAATTCGAGATTACGCTCGGAGTTTACCCCAGCGAGGCGGAGAACGATGCCGCGAGGTTCGGGAGATAATCTTGGCGGGACGCCGGCTAAGGAGAGATGTGATGGCCTATGCAGACTACAAGATGCTCAAACTGAATCGCCCGGAGCCCGGCATCCTCGAGATCGCGATGGGCCGGGAAGGTAAGCTCAGCGTGGCCGACGCCGAGACGCACCGCGAGCTGGCAGAGATCTGGCGCGACGTCGATGCCGATCCCGATACTTCCGTGGCGATCATCCGAGGGCTGGGCAAGGGCTACTCAGGCGGCGGGAGCCTCGACCTGGTGCAGACCATGACCCAGGATTTCGACGCGAGGGCGCGCGTTTGGCGCGAGGCCCGCGATCTCGTCTACAACCTCATCAACTGCTCCAAGATCGTCGTCTCCGCGATGCACGGTCCGGCTGTGGGCGCGGGCCTGGTGACGGGATTGCTCGCGGACATCTCCATTGCCGCGCGCAATGCGCGCATCATCGACGGCCACACCCGACTAGGCGTTGCGGCGGGCGACCACGCCGCCATCGTTTGGCCGCTGCTGTGCGGCATGGC
>DASPUW010000067.1:0-2485 GCA_035622675.1 Burkholderiales bacterium
CCTCCACCGCGCGGCTCAGCGTCTCGACCTCGTTCCACTGCACCGCGGTGTACGGCTTGGTCACGCGCGGATCCTCGTGGATGCGCGTGACTTTCATCTCGAAGCCGAAGGTCGTCTCGCACACGTCGGTGAAGCCGAAGATAGGCGCAGCGCTCGCCGGCACCGCGGTGCACGCGAGCGGGATATGGCCTTCGCCGGCGAGCAGGCCCGACGTCGCGTCCATCCCGATCCAGCCCGCTCCGGGGAGGTAGGCCTCTGCCCATGCGTGCAGATCGGTGAAGTCCTGCGGCGCCCCTGCCGGCCCATCGAGTGGCTTGAGGTCAGCCTTGAGCTGGACCAAGTAGCCGGATACGAAGCGCGCGGCGAAACCGAGGTGGCGCAGGATCTGCACCAGCAGCCAGCCGCTATCGCGGCACGAGCCCTTGCGCAGGTCGAGCGTCTCTTCAGGCTGGTACACACCCGGCTCCAGGCGCACGATGTAGCGGATATCGCGCGCGAGCCGGCGGTTCAAGTCGACCAGCAGGTTGACGGTGTTCGTACGCCCGCGGCTCATCAGCTCCGATCGGGCGCGTTCGATCCACTCCCTCAGGAGCGGCCCTGCCGGCTCGGTCTCGCGAAACGGCTGCAGCTCCCGGGCGAGCGGATCGGAATAAGCGAAGGGATAGTCCTGCGCGTACTCCTGGACGAAGAAATCGAACGGGTTGATCACCGTCATGTCGGCGACCAGGTCCACTTCGACGACCAGCTCACGCGCCTTCTCGGGAAACACGTAGCGCGCGACCCAGTTGCCGTAGCCGTCCTGCTGCCAGTTCAAGAAGTGCTTGGCGGGCTGCACCTTGAGCGAATAGGACAAGATCGGCGTGCGGCAATGCGCGGCCGGCCGCAGCCGCACCTCGTGCGGGCTCAATGCGACAGCCCGATCGAAGGCGTAGGTGGTCTTGTGGTGCAGGGCTACCTGGATAGTCATCTCGTGAAGCGGTCTAAAGCCGCCAAGACGCCAAGGCGCCAAGAAAAATCATGACACCACCTAGGACGAACCAACTGTGCACATAGAGGCGAGCGTCGGATACTTCGACAAAGGCAGATGTTCCACAATATTCGTTCGCGTCCAATAGTGTCGACGAGAGCTCTTGAGCTCCTTGGCGTCTTGGCGCCTTGGCGGCTCGACTCTGGTCTAACCCATCCAGTCGGGATTGGGCAGCTCCGCGAACACCCGCCGCAGGCCCGAGCCCCAGCCGTTGCGCAGCATGTTGAAGTACGGGTTGCCGTCCTCGATGCGCTTCTGTATTCCGACGCGCAGCGCATCGCGCGGATACCACAGCATGTCGAGCGGCAAACCCACCGAGATGTTGCTGCGGATGGTCGAATCGAAGGAAACGAGCACGCATTTGGCCGCATCTGCGGGATGCGTGGCCGTGGTGATCACGCGATCCAGCACCGGCTTGCCGTACTTGCTCTCGCCCAGCTGAAAATAGATCGTGTCGTACGTGGCCTCGATGAAGTTGCCCTGCGTGTAGATGTGGAACAGGCGCTGATCCTCGCCTCGGATCTGCCCGCCGAGCACCATCGAGGCGCTCCCTTCGACGCTGGCCTGCGCGAGAAAAGCCCCGTCGCGCCGCTGCACTTCCCGCATCGCGTCGCCCACCAAGCATGCGACATCGTACAGGCTGCTCGCGTTCCAGATCGTCGCAACGCCTGGATCGGCGTTTCGGTGCTTGTCCAGGATGTTGATCACGCTCTGGGTGACCGAAAGGTTGCCCGAGCTGAGCAGCACCATGACGCGATCGTCGGTGCGCTCGAACACCTTCATCTTGGAAAACGTGGCGATATGGTCGACGCCGGCGTTGGTGCGCGAGTCCGAGCAGAACAGCATGCCGGAATCGAGGCGCATGGCTACGCAGTAAGTCATGACAGGCAAAATTCCACGAGGTCGATGCGGGCATGATAGCGGCCCGCCGGAAACAGTGCAGGCGCGCCCCGCCCTGGCGGAGCTCTAGCTCAGCGTGAAGTAGCTGCGGTTGATCTCCTGGCCCAGAGCATCGGTCCGGGTGAGGAACTCGGTCAGGTACTCGTGCAGCCCGCGGTTGAAGATCACGTCGATGCGCCCGAAGTGCAGCTCCGACCACAGCGCCCCTGCGCGCCGCAGCGCCTCTTCCGCCTGCGGCCTCGCGAGAATCTGCATGATGTCGTAGGCCTCGCGCATGCACGCGTGCAGAGAGCGAGGCATGTCGACGCGCAGGATCAGCAGCTCGGCCACCCTGAGGGGTGTGATCACGTCGCGATAAACCTTGCGATAGGACTCGAACGCGCTCACCGAGCGCAGCACCGCCGCCCATTGGTAGTAATCCACCGCTCCGCCCACGTCTTCGACACTCGGCAGCAGAACGTGATACTTGACGTCCAGGATGCGGGCGGTGTTGTCAGCCCTCTCCAGGAAAATGCCCAGCCGGTTGAAGTGGAAAGCTTCGTCCTTGAGCGCTGTGCC
>DASPUW010000068.1:0-4273 GCA_035622675.1 Burkholderiales bacterium
AGGATCCGGCGCTGCGTTTCGGCGGCGAAGACGCCGTCGCGCCGCTCGATCCAACCGTGAACACCCAGGTACTCGGATCGGATCCCATGAAAGCGGCCGAGCTCGGGCTCAAGAACATCGACCGCGTCATGGCCATGCTCATTCCGGCGACGACCGAGCTGGGCAAAGACTACACGCGGCTCGCCGATATGTACCAGGCCCTGCTCGTAAAGCGCAACAACGAGCTGACCGCGGTTGCCAAGGTGGTGGGCGGAGTGGAGGAGATGCGTTATCAGGGTGGACGCGGCGCGACACCGTACTCTCCCGTGCCGCCGGAGAGGCAGCGACAGGCCGTGAAGTTCCTGCTGGACAATGCGTTCGTCCGTCCCAACGCGCTGCTGGATCCGGACGTGCTGCTGCGCATCGCGCCCACGGGCGGCGCCGATCCGCTGCAAGGGTCCAACGTGAGGGTGCTGTCTCAGCTCCTGCGCCCGAGCGTCTTCCTGCGCATGGCGGAAGCGAAGGCGCTCAACCCGGGCAGACCCGGCTACACCGGCATCGATATGCTCAAGGATCTGAACGAAGGGCTGTTCGTGGAGCTGAAGGATGGCCGTCCTGCGATCGATTTTTATCGCCGCACACTCCAGCGCAATTACGTCACGCTCCTGCTGGTGGGTTCCGGAGCCGTCGAAGATCCCGCGAGCGCATCGGCGAGCCTCGACGACGGCCAGGCAGACCGGGGCAGCGCGCGCGCCAAGACCAGCGCGTCGCGCGATCTAGCTTATCTGGCATCCCCGCTGGCCGAGACTGGCCAGCAGTACAAGTCCGCAAAGGGCAGGCCCAGCGAATTCCGCGCGGCCCTGCGCCGCGGTGTGAGCGACCTGGCTGCGCGCATCGATGCCGCTATGGCCAAAGTGCGCGACGCCGATACCTCCGCCCACCTGAAAGACCTTCGCGCTGAGCTGGATCGGGCGCTGTAGGGGGGTCCGAGCGAGCGAGATGGCCGAAAAAAAGAAAAGGCAGGGTCGACCCCTGCCTTTTCCATGACCAGCGTTGCAGCCGTTTTACGACTGGTTCTGCTTTTTGCTCTTCTTGCTCTTCTTGCTCTTCTTGCTCGGCGCGGGAGTGGCGGGCTGCTCATCGGCAGCGCGGCCGGGCTTGGCCGACGGGCCACCTTGCTTCACCGTGCCGTCATCGATCGCGCGGCCGGCGGGCTTGTCCATCGGGCCGGACTTGACCGGCTTGTCGTCCGCAAAAGCAGCGTACGTCGCCAGCGCGAAAAGGCCGGCCACCAGGGCAGCAAGTAACTTCTTCATTAGGCATCTCCGTTCAGGGTTGACCAATATGCAGGGACACTCGACAGGTTCTGACGTCCCGGCCTCCGTTAACGCCCCGTCCCCGAGGCGGTTGACAGTGGCTGTCCGCTAACCCTGCGGTTCGGCTGGAAGGCGAGGGGGCGCCCCGCCGCACCAGGACGGTGCCGCCCGGGCCGGGGATCAGCGATGCTCGTGGCTGATGAGATAGTCATAAGCGGGCAGCGTAAGGAAGTCGGCGAAGTTGTCGTCCAAGGTGAGCTCCTCGAACATCCGCGCTGCTTCTTCGTACTGGCCGGCCGCATATTGCTGCTCGCCCAGGTGCTCACGCACTTTGGCGAGCTCCTGCGGAAGCAGGGCGCGAAACAACTCGCGTGTGACCTTCCGTCCGTCGTCGAGCACCCCGTGGGAGCTCCGGATCCAGTGCCAGATCTGGGCGCGGGAGATCTCCGCCGTCGCCGCATCCTCCATCAGGTTGAAGATCGGCACGCAGCCCGTACCGGCGAGCCACGCCCCCAGGTACTGGATGCCGATGTTGATGTTGATGCGCACGCCGTTTTCGGTGATGGGCTGACGCGGCTGGAAGTCGAGCAAGTCGGCGCCCTTCGTTTTTACATCGGGCCGCTGACGCTGAATCTGGTTCGGCCCCTTCATCACCTTGTCGAACGCCTCTTTCGCCACGCTCACCAGGCCGGGGTGCGCCACCCAGGTGCCGTCGTGCCCATCGTTCGCCTCACGCTCCTTATCGGCTCTGACCTTGGCGAGCGCCTCGTCGTTGGCTTTTGCATCATTCTTGATCGGGATCTGCGCCGCCATCCCACCCATCGCGAAGGCGCCGCGCCGATGGCAGGTCTTGATCAAGAGGAGAGAGTAGGCACGCATGAACGGCGCAGTCATGGTGACTTGGGCGCGATCCGCCAGCACGAACCCTTGGCGGCTGCGAAATTTCTTGATGCAGCTGAAGATGTAGTCCCATCGACCACAGTTCAGTCCAGCCGAGTGTGCGCGCAGCTCATACAGGATCTCGTCCATCTCGAACGCAGCCGGGATGGTTTCGATCAGCACCGTGGCCTTGACTGTGCCCTGCGGCACACCGATCTCGTGCTGGGAAAACACGAAAACATCGTTCCACAAGCGCGCTTCGAGGTGTGACTCCATCTTGGGCAGGTAGAAATACGTTCCCGATCCCTTCGCGAGTCTGGCCTTGGCGTTGTGGAAGAAGTACAGAGCGAAGTCGAACAGCGAGCCCGACATGGGCTGCCCGTCGACGAGCAGGTGCCTTTCGGACAGATGCCAGCCGCGTGGGCGCACAAGGAGAGTGGCAGGCTTGTCGTTGAGCTTGTACTGCTTGCCCTCCGGGCTGGTGTACTGGATGTCGCCGCGCACGGCGTCGCGTATGTTGATCTGCCCCTGCAGCTGATTGTCCCAGGTCGGCGTGGTCGAGTCCTCGAAGTCCGCCATGAACATGTTGGCGCCCGAGTTGAGCGCGTTGATCACCATCTTCCGGTCTGTGGGCCCGGTGATTTCGACGCGGCGGTCCAGCAGGTCAGCCGGCACCGGTGCCACACTCCAGGGCGCCTCGCGGATGTGTCGAGTGTGCGGCAGGAAATCGAGCAGCCGGCCTGCGTCGAGCTCCTGCTGGCGTGCGCTGCGGCGCTCGAGCAGCTCGCGACGGCGCGCGTCGAAGCGTCGATGCAGCTTGGCAAGGAAGTCGAGCGCATCGAACGTCAAGATCTGCGCGTATTCTGACGTCATACGGCCCGCCAGCTGCACGCCCCTTGGTACTCCCTGCTCGCGTTTCATCCTTGTCCTTTTTTGCTGTGTCGCTGCCCGCCGGGGCGGGAGATTGTCGCATAAAAGGCACGCGTGCCGAGCCGGGAAATTGCCTCGGCCGATATCGATGCGGGCTTGTGCGGCGCTGCAGAAACTGCGGCGGCGGGCAGCTGCCAGATTCCCCAGGAATGGTAAGATTGGCGCCTATCCGGCTAAGTAGAGAGCCGTCTGTTGCGTCGCAGCCAAGGTGTGCTTTGCGAGCGTCGTACCTGTTCCGTACGTGTTGCGGCAGCGGCGGTCGCGACGCCCCCGCCCTTGATGTAACATTCGCGTTTTTTCAAGACGATAACCGACGCCATCGCAGAGGACCCATGTACCAGCACATCAAGCTGCCGACCCAGGGTGAAAAGATTGTGGTCAATTCGGACTTTTCGCTGCGCGTGCCGGATCGGCCCATCGTTCCTTTCATCGAGGGGGACGGGACGGGAGTCGACATCACGCCTGTGATGAAGCGCGTGGTGGATGCCGCCATAAGCAAGGCCTACGGCGAGCGTCGCCGCATACAGTGGATGGAAATGTATGCCGGCGAAAAGGCCTGCAAGGTGTACGGCGAAAATGTCTGGTTGCCAGACGAAACTCTGCAGGCGGCGCGGGAGTTCGTGGTTTCCATCAAGGGACCGCTCACCACTCCGGTCGGTGGGGGCATCCGCTCGATCAACGTGGCCCTGCGGCAGGAGCTCGATCTGTACGTGTGTTTGCGACCGGTGCGTTATTTCCAAGGTGTGCCCAGCCCGCTCAAGCAGCCCGAGAAAACCGACATGGTGATCTTCCGCGAGAACTCGGAAGACATCTACGCCGGCATCGAATGGCCTTCGGGCTCCGACGGCGCGAAGAAGCTCGTCGATTTCCTCGTCAAGGAGATGGGCGTGAAGAAAATACGCTTTCCGGCGACCTCGGGCATCGGCGTCAAGCCGGTGTCGAGCGAAGGCACCGACCGTCTCGTGCGCAAGGCGATTCAGTACGCCATCGCCAATGATCGCAAGTCGGTGACGTTGGTGCACAAGGGCAACATCATGAAGTTCACCGAGGGCGCGTTTCGCGACTGGGGATACGACACCGCCAAGCAGCACTTCGGCGCTGTGGAAATCGACGGCGGGCCCTGGTGCAGGATTCCGGAAGGCAAACCCGGCGCCGGCCTCGTGATCAAG
>DASPUW010000069.1:0-8789 GCA_035622675.1 Burkholderiales bacterium
GCGCCCGAGTTGCGTCGCGATTCGCAATAGAACCTATCTCATCATCGGTCGCGCGATGCGTTGCGGCCAGAACGGGATGGCCGCAAGGCGCGAGGTGCAGTCAATACCCGGGCTGTTGACAAGCCGAGTAACGCAGCGGCCCGCTGGTTCTGGCCGCAACCCGAAGGGATGGGACGAGTTTTCGCGCCCGGCGTTGTTGCTCGCTCCTCGTTTGGGCCGGCCAAACGTCGTCGCTCGCGCCTAGCCGGTCATCGAAAATCGTCTCCATCGCACACGTGAACGATGATGAGATAGGTTCTAGTCACTCCTTCCCGGGCGAGCGCAGCGGATCGGTGCACACGTCCCTTCCGTCCGCGGGCAGCCGGCCCTGAGTGAGCATCTGGATGGGCACCACGAACACGGAAGTGAAGAAGCGGGCCAGGGTCTCGGGGGTGCTGCCGCGCGCCACGCCGATGCGACGATCGGTCATGGTGCCGGTGACGTCGATCGGCGGCTGCAGGCTGAACAGGACCGGTCCTTTTGCGCGCGGGCGAAAACGAAACGCGATCTGCTCGGTGGAAAAGTCCGCACCGCCAGAGCCGAACACGCGCACACGGCCGGTATCGATGAGCAACGTATCGTGTGTCAGCTTGCCATCTTTCAGGTCCACGCGGACCACGACACAGTTGACATGCGTCCCGGCACCCGGGTCGATGAACGGCAGCAGCTGGAAGAACAGATTCACCGCCCAGCGGTCGAAGATACCGCTGCGCAAATCTTGCGGCCACACGGCGAAATCCATGTGGCCGCTGGCGTGTGCCAGGAACGTGCTCAGTGTCGGCGCTTTGCCCGCCACCTCCAGTTTCAAGCTGAAAAGGCCAGAGATATCGGTGCGCGGACGCAGGCGCCTGGCGAGGATTCCGTAGTCGAAGCGCTCGATGGCGACACGGGCCGCAAGCGCGATCTCGGATCCGGTCGGGTCGTAGGCCATCGACAACCGCGCACTGCCTCCAGGCAACTGGATTTCGGACGGGCTGATGTCGAGGCGCCCCTCGACGAGTTGCGCGCGTAGCGTACCGGCGCCGAGGCGGTCGTCGCCAGACCGGACGTGCTCCACGACCACGTCCACGTACGCGTCGAGGCGCCGCAGAAACGCCGAGCTCAGCAGGTCCTCGGTCTGCGTCGCGGTGCGGCTCACCGTCGCGCGTAAAGACTGCGCGGTGACCGGTCTTTGGGCCGCTGTTCTCTCCTCAAACGGAAAATCGTCGAGCTGCACCTCCGGTCCGCTGAGCTGCATGTCCAGCCGAGGACGCTCGCCGGCGAGGTCCAAGCGGCCTCGGCCGTAGAGGCGGCTGCCGCCGACGCGCACGGCGAGCTTCGCGATCTCGTAGCCGCTCGGCGTCATGCTGATCGGGCCCGCGAGTGACCACGACCTCCACGGCGGCAAGGCGACCCGCGCCAGGGTGCTGAGGGAATCCAGCTGTTCGCCAGCCAGCGTCAGCGCAAGCTCCCCGCCTCGGCCGAGTGGCAGCAGCACCTTGCCCTCGAGTGCAAGGCGTGCTCCGGCGGCCTTCGCCTCGACCGACAACGGAACGCGGCTCGCGTCCTGGGCAAGATCGGCCAGGGTTCCGGTCGCCACCGTGAGCTCCGCGGGCGTGCCGTCGAGCGTGCCCTGCATCCGCACGGTGATCGGCTTGCCGGGCTGGACTGCGACAAGCGTCTGTTCGAGGCGGATCTCGGCTACGGCGCGGCGAACCGGCCCGCGCACGCTGAGTTCGCCCCCTTGCAGGCGCATCTCGAGCGACGAGTGCTGGAGCAGCTCGCGCGGGGAGCTGCCGCGGCCGATCAGCTTCATCTGCAACGCCTCGGCGTGAGCCTCGAGGTTCTCGGCCACACCCAGCGTACGCAACAACAGACCCACGTCCACGTCGCCTGTGGAGATCGCCAGCGACACCTCGGGGACCGCACCACGCAGGTCCAGCCCGGCGGTGCCGTCGAACGGGACGCCGGCGAAGCGCGCCGCGCACGGTGACGGCAGCAGCTGCCCGCCGCGGATGCGGGCACGCAGGTCGACGTCGGTCAGCTCGGTGCGGGTCAGCACGACTTTCGTCAGGCCGATCGCGACGTCGGCCGCGGTGAGATCGACGCCCTGCGGCAGGATCGGGATGTCCAGCCACGCCGCGAGCGAATGCGGCGTGGCTGCGGCGGACCTTCGGCGCAGCGTCTGCAGCTCGGGTATGTCGATCAGCCGGCTGGTCACCGCCGCAGCAATGATCCCCTCGGCGTCCTTCCGGGCATGGTGCGCGTCCACGTTGAGCTCGCTGCGGCCGAGCTTGAGCGTGGTTTTCTCGAGGTGCCAGCCGCCGTCGACGTGCAAGCGGCCGTGCAGCGCGAGGGGCAGATTCGATTCCGGGTCGAGCGCCAGCCAGCGTGCGAGGTCGCCGGCACGCCGCGCCTCGAGCGAGAATGTGAGATCGCTGCCGCGCGGCGCGCCAGCCCACGCGATCGTGCCTTCAACGCGCGCCGTAGCACCCCCTGCGGTGAGCTTGAGCTCGATCGGGGTACCCGGCTCGTTCAGCAGCTGTTGCAACTCGCCGGCGCGAAACGCGAGCGTTGCGCTCTCGCCGAGCAATGCGCCGCGCATCGTGCCGTGCAGAGGTTTGCCTTTCGGAAGCACGACTTCGATCGCGTCGAGCGCGAGCTCGACCGGACGCGGTCTCGTTGCGCTGGCATAGCGCACGCGCGCAGCCTGCGCCTTCACGCGCAGCTCGAGGTCCGCGACGATCGCGCCGAGGGTCTCGCCGCGGCCGCCGAAACGAAGTGCAACACTGCCCAGTTCCCCGTCGACGCGGTCGGTGCCCGGGACGATCTGCCTGAGACCGCTCAGCGGCAGGTTGGCCGCGTCCAGCTCGAGGGCGAGCGAGGGCGTCGGCGCGGCCGTATCGAGGTCGATGCGGCCCACGAGCGGCACGCCCGCGATCGTGCCCGAGATCGGCGCGCTCAAGCTGCGCTCGTCGGCATGCAGCGCGAGCCGCACGTCGCGCACCTCGAAGGCGAATCCCAGCCAGCTTCCCACCTGCAGCACGAGGTCGGCGTCGATCGGCACGAGACCGCGCATGGGCAGCGCCTGCCGCGTCAGGTCGTCGTACGTCAACGGGGTACTCGATCTTTGCGGGGCGGCCTCGAGGAACGCGCGCAGGTCCAGCACGCCGATCGCGAGCTCGCCGCTCACGCGCCGCCGTGCGCTGCCGACGCTGACCGCGAGCGCACCGGTGAGCTCGGATCCGCCGAGCACGCCATGCAGATCGCTGAGCTCGACCGAGGCCGCACTGGCGACGACTTTCCCGGTGATTGCCGCGGCGCCGAAGCTCGGCAATCTGGTTTGCAGGAACTGCTCGACCTGCGCGAGATCCTCTGTCCCCGCGCCGAAGGCGAATTCGGCCGCGCCGCGGCCAACGTCGAGCGTCCCGCTCGCGTGCAGGCCTGTCCCGAGAAACTGAAAATCGAGCGTGAAGGGCCATGCCTCGCGCCCCTCCTGGAGGAGCCGCGCCGAGCCTCCCTCGACATCGATCACGTACGGGAAGGATCTGGCAACGTGCCCGCGCAGCGTGAGCTTGAGCGGCTCACTCCACTTGCCGACCGCGTTGAGTTCGTCGAGATCGAGGTGGTGGTGCGCGCCGGAGCGCTCGTCGTGATATTCGAATGCGAAGCTGCGGATCGACACGCGCTGAAGCTCGATGGCGGTGAGCGCGGCGCTTGGACTGCTCCGCTCCGCCGCCGCGGGTGTGCTGGTTGCTGCTGTCCAGTTCGCGCGGCCGTCCACTGCACGTTCGAAGCGGATGAGGCCTGCGGTGGCCTCGAAGCTGTGCACCTGCAGGCGGCCACGCAAAGCCGCAAGCAGGTCGATGCGCACGCGCGCCTCGCCGAGGGTTGCGAGGTCCTGTGCGCCGAACCCGGGCGGATTGCGGACACGGACGCCGCCGACATGCACGGCTGCCTCACGCCCAATCTCGAATGTGAGCGAACCGTCGAGCGTCACCTGTCGTCCAAGCGCAGCGCTCGCCCGCGCCTCGAGAGGCTCGCGCCAGCGCGAGGCATCGATCGTCACACCGAACACCGCCACCGCGATGATGGCGATGAGAATAAGGATCAGCGGCAGGCCGAGCAGCGCAGCCAGCACGGCGGCGATGCGACGCCGCGTGCTCATCGAAAGTACCGCGGAGGGAAAATTCCGCTAGAGCGGCGCACGGTTTATCGGTGCGCGCAGCTTGAGCATGCGCAGCAGCCAGAAGATGGCCGCCGCTGCGAGCAGATGCTTCAGCGTATGGCCGCTCAGGACCCCGCCTGTGGCCACGAAGATAGCGCGATCGAATTGCTCCGCAACCTTGGCCAGCGCGTACAGGATCAGTGCGGCGAAAAAATCCCCGCCGCGCGTGTAACGCGCAGGGAACAAGGCGATGATGAGCAGGACGAGGAGTGCCGAGCCGAACTGCACCGCTGCGTAGGGGTTCAGGTTTTCGACGCCGTGCGCGGCGCTCCAGCGCCAGTACCACACGCTTGCCGCCCCGAGCAAGGCCAGCGGGACGAGCAGCCGACCACCCGCCTTTGTGCTGACGCGCTCGCTCATGGCCGCTGCAACGATGCCCATGAACCCGATCGCCATCGGCAGCCTGTCCCACGTGAGTCGCGGGCTGTCCGGCGCCAGATGGTAGTAGCTCGAGCCGCAGCACGTCAGCGCGGTCGCGGCGAACACCAGGCCCCATGCCCATCGCTCCGATGCATCTTGGAAGGCGGGGCTGCCGTCGCTCAGCGTTCCTTTCAGCACGAAGTGGAGGCCCATGAGCCCCACGACCAGGAAAGCGAGATTCGAGGCGACATCGAGAGCGTTCGGAATGCCCAGCAGAGCGCGCCGGTCCGCGAACGCGTGATAGGTCTCGGGCTGCGCGAACGGCGGCGCGAGCGCGGCGGCGAGAACGATCGCGGCGGTGCTCGCCCAGAGGATCGCAACGCGTGCGCCTCGGCTAAGGCGGCCAGCGCGTACTGCGTGGCGCGGATTCATCACAAGTCGAGTCTGGCGATTCGGGTCCCATCGAGGCTCAGGTTGGCCATCAGGCCGCCGTTCGTGAGCACGTAGCCGACGATGGGGCGCTGGCCGGTCCGCGTGTCGATGGCCGCGCTGGCACCCCTGTTGATCAACGCCACCGATCCATCCACGCCCGCCGTCCAGCCATTGCTGGCCGCGAACCTGTCGAGAGCATCCTGCGTCATGAACAGGATGAACACCGATTTGGATTGGGCGCCGATCAGCAACCCGACGGATACCGCCGTGATGCTGAAGTACCCGGCGGTCTTGCCGCTTTTGCGCAGGGCGCCCTGACCGGTTGTACCGCCGACGACGAAGCCCCCGGTCAAGACCGAAGGAAAAACCAGAACTCCCTGGGCCGAGGAGATCATGTCGCGTGAGGCGGGCACCTCTTGCTCGAGGCGGGACAGCGCCTGGTCGACCGTCGCATCGATGCTCTGGCGCCGAGCCTCAGGGTCAGCAGACTGGCCGCCCGTGGTCGTGCAGCCGAGCGACGAGAGGAGCGAGAGCACTGCGGCCGATGTGCAGGCTGCTAGAAGGATTCGCATGTTCATCCGGTCTCCGTTGTTGAAGGTTTTCCAGGGCGGGAGCGGGTTTAACTCGGTGTGCCTGGTACTATGGCGAGCCTCGTATATAGTAGCAAGTCATGAACGGTAACCTCCGTCGCAGCCGCGCGTGGCTCATCCTCTGTGTCGTGCTGCAAGCTGGCTGCGCTTCGCTCGGTCCGAGCCCGCCGGTGCCGATCTCAGAAGTGATAGCGCTCAGCAAGACCGGAGCTGCGCCCAACCAGGTGATCCGCAAGATGGGCCGGACCGTCTACGCGCCGCGCGGCTCCGATTTCGGCAAGCTCGCCGATCTCGGGCTCCAGCCGCCCGTGCTCGACCTGATCCAGACCAGGTTCGTCAACGATGTCGAGCTGCTGACCCGGGCCTGGGTGCTGGGCGATAGACGAGGCGGTTGCAGCGCCTGCTTTCCGCAGCCGCTCGACCTGGCGAATCTCGCCAATGGAGGCGACGGCATGTCAGCGGATCGCCCGACCGGGCGCAATACCGGCGGTGGCCGCCCCCCGGGCGTCCCGACATGGGTACCCGGTTCGCCGGGCATAGCTTTCAGGAACGCGCCCAGCCTTACCGTGGATGAGATCGCGGCACGCGCCAAGGCCGGCGTTCCCACCGCGGAGCTGGTTGCACAGATTCACAGCTCCCGCCTCGATGGGCTCATCGGCCAGGGATTCATCGCGACGGGCCAAATCACTTTCGGAACGAGGGCCAGCGTGGGGCTGTCCGGCTCTGAGCTTGCAGCGCTGCGCAAGCAAGGCGTCCCCGATCCGGTCCTGGATGCGCTTCAGGAGGAGTATCTGGCCCAATTCATCGAGATTCAGCGCCAGCGCGTCGGCTCCGGGGTGCGCATGTAAGCGCTGCCACTTCGGAAGACATGAAGTTACTGATTACCGACTAGGTGCCACGTAGGGATTTCGAGAGCAAGAGGAGATTCTGGGGCGAAACCTTGATCATGCCGTAGCGTGGGCTGTCGATGTCCGCAATGAGAAAGAATGCAACGGACAGAATAAGCGGCAAGATCAAGAGCACACGAGATTGCAACCTGCCGGCTTTTGCACCCAGTCCGACCAGCAAGCTCGACCCAATCGCAATAGCAACCAGCAGCGCCCATGCTGCCGTCGGGATGCTATTCAACCAAGCCGCCTGGGTGTAGCCCTGTGAGTTCAACACATCGTTCATGCCCGCTACCGCAAGGCTTACAACAGCCGTGGGCTGGGCAGAAGCGGGTGTCCGCACCGCTGACCACAGCTCGGCCTCCAATTTGTCGGTACTGGCATTGATCTGCGCAAGCTGCCGCTCTTCTCGGATTGTGTAGAACAACACGCGCTGGTCGAGATAGTCCAGAAGCAGCTTCCGCACTCGCGCCGCATCCCCGGCGGGCAGCAGGTCGGCTCGGACATATTCAGTGCCGATCGCATTGGCCTCCGCTTCCTCATAGTTCTTGCGTTGATCGTAACGGCTCACCGCCATGGCGAACGTGAATCCGATGATGAGCCCAAGGAGTGTCAGCGTTGCACCCTCGACCATTCGATAGTCTTCTGCTTGCTCGGCCACCTGGGCCTTCAAGCTCTTTAAACGAGTTGCCCCGATCCACGACGAGAGTGATAGTAGAACGAAAGAAAAGAGGAGCAGAAGCAGGGGGTGGCGGAAGATCAGGAACAGGGTTTCCATCAAGGTGCTCATAGCGGACCCGGAAATTGTCTAAGTTGGTTCAGTGCAGAAACTTGAAGTCGGCTGCAAGCAGGTGTTGGTCGAGCAGTCACGCAAAGGCGCGAAGCAGTATCGCAATGCGCTGGATCGTCCAAAATGCACCGAGCGTGCCGACCAGATACCCGGGAAGGCGCTCGATCAGTATTGGCCAGCGGATCTCCAGCACACGGAATGCGCGCTCGAGCAGCAGGACGAGCAGCACGAAGGCGAGCTGGCCGATCTCCACGCCGACGTTGAAGAGCAGCAGCGCAAGCGGTATTTCGGCCCGAGGCAGCCCGAGCTGAGCGAGGCCGCTCGCGAAGCCGAAGCCGTGCAGCAGGCCGAATGCGAACGCGACCACCCACGGGTGACGGATCGTGAAGCTGGTCTGGCCGCGCCAGCGGCGCACGATCTCCGGCCCGAGAAACAGGATCGAGAGCGCGATCGAGGCGTTGAGCGCGGCCGCGGGGACCTGCGCGACGCCGAGCGTCGCGATGGCCAGCGTGATGCTGTGGGCGAGCGTGAAGGCTGTCACCGTCTTCACGAGCATCCAGCGGTCGCGCACGATGAGCAGCAGCCCAAGCACGAAGAGCAGGTGATCGACGCCCAACAAGATGTGCTCGATGCCGAGGTAAAGATATGCGCTCGCGCCGCGTCGCTTGTCCCCGGCGCTCCGCAATGTCACCGAGGGCTGCACCGGCTTGAGCACGTGCGTCTCGACCGCGCCGTCCGCGTGCTGCACTCTCACCAGCACGTCGGTGGCAAACGCGTCGAGCCCTTCGATGGCGACCGTTTCGCCCGCCAAACTACCTGTGCACTCGATACGCGCGGAGTAGATCCACGCGGTGCCAGCGCGATTGCTGCGCGCGTTGCCAATCTGCCGACAGCGCTCGGGAAACACCGGAACGATGGGCATGCTTATGTCGGTGCTGCCGAGCGATGGCAGCTTCCACAGAACCTCATAGGCCCCAGGTGTGCTCTCGCGCAGCTCGAGAAACCCTGGCTGCAGCTCATGCGCCGCGAGCGGTGGCGCAGCAAGCACGGCGAGCGCAGCCAACAGTGCGTGCAGCAGGCGAACGAAGTTGGTCATGGCCTGGCGGGCTCGGGCATCTGGACCCTGATCGTGTACTTGGCGCGCAGCTTCTCGTAGAGCGCCTGGCCGAGCGCCTCGCGCTTTGCGTTGGCCCATTCGCGTTCCACGAGCGGTCGGGTGTCGTCCAGCGTGCGTGCGCCGCCGGGGGTCAGCGTCTCCAACCGTACCAGGTGCACGCCGTAGCCGGACGGAATCGGCCCGCCCCACTTGCCCACGGGCTGCTTCATCAGCGCCTCGGCGAACTCCGCCCCGAAGATGCGTGCGACCTCGGCTTGCGACGCATCCTCGTATCGCGGCTCGACCAGCAGCAGGCGATCGCCCGCGTTCGCGGGACCGACTGATCCTTCCGCGCGGTTCAGCGTGTCGAGGAGGCGCTTTGCGTCCG
>DASPUW010000070.1:0-8089 GCA_035622675.1 Burkholderiales bacterium
TGGAATTCACGGAGACTACGTTGCCGTTCGTGGATGCCCCGCAGAAAGCGGAGGAGGCCGTGGCCGAGATCGACGCTGCCGCCAAACGCGATGGCACGCGCCCCATCGTGATCAGCACGCTGGTGGACGCCGAAGTGAGCGCGGTGCTCGCCAAGGCCAATGCGCTGGTGCTCGACTGTTTCCAGATCTTCATCGCTCCGCTGGAGCAGGAGCTCGGCATGCGCTCGTCTCATGCCGTGGGCCGCTCGCACAGCGCAGTCAACTCGACCTACTTCCAGCGCATCGAGGCGGTGAATTTCGCCTTGAGCTACGACGATGGGCAGGCCACCAAAGAACTCAACAACTCGGACATCGTCCTGGTCGGAGTCTCGCGTTGCGGCAAGACACCCACCTGCCTGTACATGGCGCTCCAGTACGGCATCCGGGCCGCAAACTACCCGCTGATTCCGGAGGATTTCGGCAGCATGCGCCTGCCGGGACAGCTGAGGCCGTGGCGCCAGAAACTGTTCGGCCTGACCATTCTGCCCGACCGCCTGCATCAGATCCGCAGCGAGCGCCGCCCCGGCAGCCAGTACGCCAGCCTCACGAGCTGCGTATCGGAAGTACGCGAGGCCGAGGCGCTCATGCGCAACGAAGCCATCCCGTATCTCGACACGACGCACCGCTCGATCGAGGAGCTGGCGAGCACGATCCTGCGCCAGGCCAACCTGGCGCGACACATCTACTGATGCTTTGAGCCGCAGAGGCGCAGAGGACGCAAAGAAAACCAAGATCTATTCTTGAGTGGACGCGGAGAGCACAGAAACAAAATTGATCGACAAGCTTCACAAGCGCAAATGACAACCGTCGTTTCGCTTCAGTTCTTTCTCTGCATCCTCTGCGCCTCTGCGGTTAATTGCTCTTCTCCGTGCTCTCCGTGTCTCCGTGGTCAGCAGGCCTTTCTGTCAGAAACAGCGGTAGCTGCAGGAGGAGTTCGCGCACCGGCGCGAAGGTGCGCCGGTGGTACGGCGATACGCCGTGCAAGCGCAGCGCAGCCAGATGTTCGGGCGTGGCATATCCCTTGTGCCGGTCGAAGCCGTATTGCGGGCAGGTTGCGTGCACTTCGCGCATGAATGCGTCCCGTGCGGTCTTGGCGAGGATCGATGCCGCCGAGATCACGCGCACCTTCGCGTCGCCGTCCACGATGGCGCGCGCTGGAAACTCGAGCTCTGGGCAGCGATTGCCGTCGATCACCACCTGAGCCGGCGCCACGCCCAGCGCCTCGACCGCCCGCCGCATGGCGGCCATTGTCGCCTGCAGGATATTCATGTGGTCGATCTCCTCGACCGACGCGCTGGCGACGGCGAAGGCCAGCGCGCGCTCCCGGATACGTAGCGCCAGCTGCTCGCGCCGCTCCGGCGCCAGCTGCTTCGAATCGGCCAGTCCCCGCACTGGACGCGAAGGATCGAGGATCACGCACGCTGCAAACACGGGCCCCGCCAACGGCCCCCGTCCCGCCTCGTCGACGCCGCAGACGAGCGGGCGGTCGATCATGCGCCAGGCTCGCGGGCGCGCCGCACGCTCTCGCCGCGGCCTGCGGCGGCTGTGGGGAGCAATGGCAGCAGAGCCTCCACGGCGCGCTCGCCGGCATCCTGCCGCAGCTGCTCGTGGATAGTCTGGAACACCTCCTCCTGGCGCATCCGGATCTGCTTGTCGCCGACCTGGTTCACCAGAGCCTGTGCCAGCACTTCGGGCGTAGCGTCGTCCTGAAGGATCTCCGGCACGACGAAGCGGCCAGCCAGGATGTTCGGCAGCGAGACGTACGGCAAGTAAAACCTCGAGCGCACGTAGGCGACGCTGAGCCATGACCCCTTGTAGGTGACCACCATTGGACGCTTGAGCAGCGCCGCCTCGAGCGCCGCCGTGCCGGAGGCCAGCAACACGCCGTCGGCCGCGGTCATCGCCAGATGCGCATGGCCGAACAGGATGGTGAGCGGGAGATCCTCTGCGCCGTTGCGGTATAACGCATCCTCGAACTGACGGCGCGTCTCGCGGCTCGTGAGCGGCACTAGAAATTGCGCGTCCTTGAGCTGGCGATGAATGAGCTTGGCAGTCTGCACGAACAGATCGGCCATGTGTGCGAGTTCGCTCTGCCGGCTGCCCGGCAGCAGCGCAATCACCGGCCGGTCTGGAGGCAGGCGAAACTGCTCGCGCGCTGCGGCGCGATCCGGATGCTCCGACAGCAGGTCCGCCAGCGGGTGTCCGACATAGCTCGCGGGAACCCCGGCGGCGGCATACAACTCCGGCTCGAACGGGAACAGGCACAGGACCTTCGAACAGGCGCGCCTCATCTTGTGGACACGCCCGCCGCGCCAGGCCCATAGCGAGGGGCTCACGTAGTGCACGGTGGGGATGCCGCGGCGCTTCAGCGAACGCTCCAGGCCGAGGTTGAAATCGGGCGCATCGACTCCGATGAACAGATCGGGTTTAGTGGAGATGAGGCGGCGTCTCAACTCGCCGCGAACGCGCAGAATCGACGGAAGCTTGCGCAGAACATCGACCAGGCCGATCACCGCCAGCGTTTCAGCCGGGTACCACAACTCGAATCCCGCTGCTTGCATCTTCGGTCCGCCGATCCCGAAGAAGCGCGCTGCGGGCAAGCCGCGCTTGAGCGCCTCGATCAAGTGCGAGCCGAGGAGGTCTCCCGACGACTCGCCCGCGACCATCGCGATGCGCCACGCGCGCGAGTCGATCGCGCCGCTCTCAACCGGTTTCACCGGATGATCCCGCGCGTGCTGGAGGCGAGGAAATCGACCATCACCTGCAACTCGGGCGTCTGGCGTGCCTGCTCCGCGATCGCCTGCTTGGCCTCCTCGAAGCCCAGGCCGGAGCGGTACAGGGACTTGTATGCCTTGCGAATGCCGTCGATGGCGGCGGCGCTGAACCCACGCCGCTTCAGACCTTCGGTGTTGATGCCGTGCGGCTCCGCGGAGGTGCCGCCGCCGGCGATCACGTACGGCGGCACGTCGCGCAGGACGATCGACCCGCCGGCCAGGAACGCGTGCAACCCGATGCGGCAGAACTGATGCACCATCACACCGCCGCCCAGGATCACGTGGTCGTGCACGGTGATGTGCCCGGCCAGAGTCACCTGATTGGCAAGCACCGTATGGCTGCCGACCTGGCAATCGTGCGCGAGGTGCACGTAGGCCATGATCCAGTTGTGGTCGCCGACGCGTGTGACGCCGACGTCCTGCACCGTGCCCGTGTTGAACGTGCAGAATTCCCGGATGGTATTGTGGTCGCCGATCTCCAGGCGGGTCGGCTCGCCGCCGTACTTCTTGTCCTGCGGTATCTCGCCCAGGGAGACGAACTGGAAGATGCGGTTGCCGGCGCCGATGCGGGTGTGGCCGGTAATGACCGCGTGCGGACCGACGCTGGTGCCGGGTCCGATCTCCACGTGCTCGCCGATGATGGCGTAGGCGCCGATCTGCACGTCGGGCGCCAGCTTTGCGCCCGCCTGCACGATCGCAGTGGGATGAATCATACGGCCGAGCTCATTCCTCCTTCATGGTGCAAAGGAACTCGGCTTCGGTGACCACTGTGTCGGCGACCGTCGCGACGCCCACGAACTTGGCGATGCCCCGCACCATGCCGCCCATGGTGACATCCAGCCGCAACTGGTCCCCGGGAATGACCGGCTTTTTGAAGCGCGCGCGATCGACACCGACCAGGTAGTACAACAGATTGCGGTTGGGGTCGCGCTTGATGCTCAGGAAGGACAGGATGCCTGCCGCCTGGGCCAACGATTCCACGATCATGACACCGGGCATGACGGGGTTTCCAGGGAAGTGCCCCTGGAAGTAGGGCTCGTTGCTCGAGACGTTCTTTATGGCGACGATGCTCTTGCCAATCTCGCAGGAGATGACGCGGTCGATCAGCAGGAACGGATATCTGTGGGGCAGGTAGTTGAATATCTCCCTGATCGCCATCTCATCCATTCTTCTTTCCTTCCATTTCGGCCAGGCGCGTCTCCAGCGTTCGCACCCGCTCGACCAGCGCATCCAGGTGACGGATGTGGGCCGCGGTGCGCAGCCACTCTCGGTGCGGCGCCGCAGGCAGAAAGGAGCTGTACGTTCCCGGTTCGAGAATCGACTTGGGAACCGCTGCCCCGCCTGCGATCTCCACGCGGTCTGCGATCTCCAGATGCCCGGCGATGATCGCGCCGCCCCCGATGCGGCAGTAGCGGCCGACGCGCGTGCTTCCAGCGATACCCGCGCACCCCGCCATCGCCGTGTGCGCGCCGATCCGGCAGTTGTGGCCGATCTGGATCTGGTTGTCCAGCTTCACTCCCTCTTCCAGCACAGTGTCATCGAGGGCGCCACGGTCGATGGTGGTATTCGCGCCGACCTCGACGTCGTCACCCAGGATTACGCGGCCGATCTGCGGGATCTTCTTCCAGCGGCCGCCATCCCAAGCGATGCCGAAGCCGTCAGCGCCGATGACGGCGCCCGAGTGAAGGATAACACGGTCGCCGATCACGCAGTCGTGGTACACGCTCACATTGGGGTACAGGCGACAGCCGCGCCCGATGCGCACGTTATCGCCTAGAGCGCAGCCGGCCTCCACGAAGCTGCCCTCGCCCACTTCCGCGCCAGCCCCGATCGACACGAACGGACCGATAGCCGCGCTCGCAGCAATGCGCGCGCTCGCCTGGACCGCCGCGAGGGGATGAATTCCGGGCGCCACCGCGCTGGGTGGATTGAGCAGCGCCGACACGCGTGCGAAGTAAGTATACGGGTCGTCGCACACGATGCGCGGGCGCTCAGTCGCGTCGGCGTCGTGCGCGGCGACGATGACAGCTTCTGCGCGCGTTTGCTCCAGCTGCTTGCGGTAACGTCGATTGGCGAGGAAGGAGATCTCGCCGGGGCCGGCAGCCTCCAGCGTGGCCACCTGCGTGATGCGGACATCGGCGTCGCCCAGCACCTCGCCGCCGAAGCGGTGCACGATGTCCGACAGACGATAGGCGCTGCGCCCGGAGTTGCTCAATGCGACACACCCCCTGCAGGTTCCGCGTACCGCTCCGACGCCGCCCGCAGGCGGGTTGGCCGCAGCCGACGATCGATGGGCCGGCGCCGCACCGCCCCTACTGGTCTGTCAGCGCCTTCAACACCTTGTCGGTGATGTCGATGCGCGGACTGCGATAGACCGCCTCCTGGAGGATCAGGTCGTACTTCTCTTTCTCGGCGATTCCCTGGATCACCTTGTTCGCGCGCTCGAGCACCTGCGCCAGCTCTTCATTCTTGCGCAGGTTCAGATCCTCGCGAAACTCGCGCTGCAGCCGCTGCAGGTCGCGGTTCTGGCGCGCGAGGTCGGCCTCTTTCGCTCGCCGGTCGCTCTCGGCCATCGTCATGCCTTCCTTCTCCAGCTGCGTCTGGAGATCCTTCGCCTGCTTGGCGAGCTTCTGGAGCTCCTGGTCGCGCGGCTGGAACTCCTTCTCCAGCTTCTTCAACGCACGCACCGCGGGCGCCGCTTCACGGAACAGCCGCTCGGTGCTGACGAAGCCGATCTTGAGCTCGTTGCTCTGTGCGGCTGCGGCGCCGGACAGCAGCGCAGCCGCGAGAAGGAAGCAAAGTCGGTTCAGCATCTTATCTCCTAGCTTTGCATTATAACGCCGATGCATCCCGGGGCGACGTCCGCTTGAATTCACGCTAGAACGTGGTCCCCAATGAGAACTGGAAGGGCTGGACCCGGTCTTCCGGCTGGCGAAAAATCGCGCGAGCAAAGCTGATCTTGATCGGACCCACAGGCGAGTACCAGCTCAGTGCTAGGCCTACCCCGACGCGCGTCTGGGAAAAATCAAAATTGTCGCTGACTTGCCCGGCATCGACGAACGTCGACAAGCGGACGGACTTGTCCTTCTCGAGGCCCGGGAAGGGGAAGTAGAACTCGACGCTGCCTGCGGTGAGGGTAGACCCTCCCAGCGCGTTGCCGAGCGCGTCCTTTGGTCCGATGGAGCTGGTGTAGTAACCACGCACCGAGCCGATGCCGCCCAGATAGAAGTTCTTGTAGAACGGTAGCGGCTTGTCGTCGTAGCCGTTGGCGTAGCCGATCTGGCCGCTTACCTGTAGCACGTTGTTCCGGCTGACGGGGTACCAGTAGTCGACGCGATAGGTCGCGCGGTAATAGCGCAGCTCCGCAGGCGGTACCGCCGCTTCGAAACTCGCGCGCTGCAGCAACCCGCTAGTCGTGTAGATCACGCTGTCGCGTCCGTCTCTTGCCCAACCCACGGTAGCGATCAGCGCGGTATTAGTGTTACCGAACTCATCGACGAATTCGATATATTGCGGCGGGCTGGTGGGAAACGTTTCGACGTTTGTGCGCTCCACCGCCAAACCGTAGCTGATCGTATCGTATTCTGTGACGGGCACGCCGAAGCGCAAGCCGGCTCCGAGCGTCGCAGTCTTGTACGGCGTGACCGAGTTCAAGTTGGCCGCGTCGACGTTGCGCTTGTAAAGGTCCACCCCAAGGCTCACGCCGTCGTCGGTGAAATAGGGGTTGGTGTAGGACAAGGCATACACCTTGTTGACGCTGCCACTGTTGATCTGTAGCGAGAGCGCGTTGCCGGTGCCGAACAGGTTCGATTGCGAGACTGAGGCCGACAAGATGACCTTTTCCGCAGTCGAGAAGCCGATCCCGAACAGCAGATTGCCGGTGGGCCGTTCGACGACCTTCACTTCTACGTCCACCTGGTCGTTCGTGCCCGGCACGTTGACCGTGTCAACGCTCACCTCGGAAAAGTAGCCCAGCTTGTCGATGCGCTGCTTCGAGCGCTTGAGCTTCTCGGCCGAGTACCACCCGCCCTCCATCTGGCGCATCTCTCGCCGGATCACCTCGTCACGCGTGGTCGTGTTGCCCGAGATGTTGATGCGCCGCACGTACACGCGGCGCCCGGGATCGACGTACAAGGTGAAGGCGACCTCCTTCTTTTCGCGGTCGATGTCCGGTACCGGGTTGACGTTCGCGAAGGCGTAGCCCTCGTTGCCGAGTCGATCGACGATGAGTTTGGTAGACTCCGTGAGCTTCTCGCGCGAGAACACGTCGCCCTTCTTGAGCTTGATCAGCTTGCGCAGCTCCGCCTCAGGAAGCAGCAACTCGCCCGCCAGCTTGACGTCGGACACGGTGAACTTGTCGCCCTCGGTGATGTTGACCACCAGGAAGACGTCCTTGCGGTCGGGGGAGATGGAAACCTGTGTGGAATCGATGGTGAACTCGAGGTAGCCCTGGTTGAGATAGTACGAGCGCAACGACTCGAGATCGCCCTCCAGCTTCTGCTTCGAGTACTGATCGTTCTTGCTGTACCAGGTGAGAAGGCCCGGCGTGGTCAGGGCGAACTGGTCGAGGAGCTCGCTTTCGCTGAAGACTTTGTTGCCGACGATGTTGATCTGATGAATCTTGGCCACCTCGCCTTCGGCGATATTGAAGTTGATGGCCACGCGGTTGCGCTCGAGCGGCGTAACCGTAGTGGTAATCTCCACCGCATACATGCCGCGCGATAGGTACTGGGTCTTCAACTCCTGCTCAGCCTTTTCCAGCAGGCTGCGGTCGAAGATGCGTCCCTGCGCCAGGCCGATGTGCTTGAGCGCGTCGCGCAGCTTGTCCTTGTCGAATTCCTTCTGGCCCACGAAGTCGATCTGGGCGATGGCCGGGCGCTCGACCACCGAAACCACCAGCACGTTGCCTTCCGCCTCGAGCCGCACGTCCTTGAAAAAGCCGGTCGCGAACAACGCTTTGATCGCTTCGGCTGCGCCCTCTTCCGTCAGCGTGTCGCCGATCTTGACCGGCAGGTAGCTGAATACCGTTCCGGGCTCGGTGCGCTGGATGCCCTCAACGCGGATGTCTTTTACCAGGAACGGCTCGAAGGCTGCGGCGGAGAGTGAGTAGAGGCTGGATAGCAGTAGAAGCCAGCACGATCGCTTCATCCGCTACCCGCCTACCAGGCGATAGATGTCGTTGTAGATCGCGAACGCCATCAGCGAAAACAGCACGACCATGCCGATGCGCTGACCGATCTCCAGCGCGCGCTCCGAGATCGGCTTCCCGCGCACGA
>DASPUW010000071.1:0-10199 GCA_035622675.1 Burkholderiales bacterium
CGATCGAGATGCCGGTCGCCTGAAACAGCGCGAGGAACACCGTGCCGTAGCGCGTGTACTGGGTGATCTTGCGCCGCCCCGACTCCCCCTCCTTGCGCAGCTGCTCGAGCTGCGGCGACACCGCGGTCATCAGCTGCATGATGATCGAGGCGGAGATGTACGGCATGATGCCGAGCGCGAAGATCGTGAAGCGCGACAGCGCGCCGCCGGAGAACATGTTGAACATGCCGAGGATGCCGCCTTGCTGGCCCTTGAACAGGTCCGCGAGCACGTTCGGGTCGATGCCCGGCACCGGGATATGCGCGCCGATGCGGAATACGATCAGCGCGCCGAGCAGGAAGAACAGGCGCCGCTTCAGGTCGCCGTAGCGCCCGGTCTTGCCGACGTTGGGAAGCGCGTCCGCCATCAGGCCTTGGGCGCCGCTTCTGCCTTTGCCGCCGCTTCTTCGATCTTCCCCCCGGACGATTCGATGGCCGCGCGGGCGCCCTTGGAGGCCTTGAGGCCCTTCAGCGTCACCTTGCGCGCGAGCTTCCCGGAGAGAATGACTTTCACCGCGAGCGCGTCGCGCGGAACGACGCCTTCGGCCTTGAGCGCGGCCAGGTCGATTTCGGTCGCCTTCATTTTCTCGAGCGCCCCGGTGCGCACTTCGGCGAAGAAGTCGCGCGTCGGCGAGGTGAAGCCGCGCTTGGGCAGGCGCCGCTGCAGCGGCATCTGCCCGCCCTCGAAGCCCACCTTGTGATAGCCACCGGAGCGTGCCTTCTGCCCCTTGTGCCCGAGCCCCGCCGTCTTGCCGTGGCCGCTGCCGATGCCGCGGCCAACGCGCTTGCGCGGGTGTGTCGCTCCGCGGGCTGGTTTGATTGCGTTGAGCCGCATTTATTCCTCGAGCCTGAGCATGTAGCCGACCTTGTTGATCATGCCGCGCACCGCCGCGGTGTCCTCCACCTCGACGGTGTGGTTGATCCGCCGCAACCCGAGGCCGCGCAGGGTCGCGCGGTGGCTCTCACGCGTGTTTATCGGGCTGCGCACCAGCGTCACCTTGATGGTCTTGCCGCCCTTGCCGTTCGCCTGCTTAGCCATCTCAGCGCCCCGTAACCTGTTCGACGCTCTTGCCGCGCTTGGCGGCGATCTCGGACGGTGCCGTCATGGAAGTGAGCGCATCCAGCGTGGCGCGTACGACGTTGTAGGGATTGGTCGACCCGAAGCACTTGGCCAGCACATTCTGGACGCCCATCACCTCGAACACCGCCCGCATGGGACCTCCCGCGATGATGCCGGTCCCATCGGAGGCAGGCTGAATCAGCACCTTGGCGGCTCCGTGCCGGCCGATCACCGCGTGATGCAGCGTGCCCTCCTTGAGGCTCACCTTGACCATCCTGCGGCGCGCCTCCTCCATCGCCTTCTGTACAGCCACCGGCACCTCGCGCGCCTTGCCTTTGCCCATGCCGATGCCGCCGTCGCCATCGCCCACCACGGTGAGCGCAGCGAAACCCAGGATGCGTCCGCCCTTCACCACCTTGGTGACGCGGTTCACTGAGATCATCTTCTCGCGCAGGCCATCGCTGCGCTCCTCACTCGGTGAAACTCTGCTCTGCGCTGCTCTCGCCATGACAATCCTCAGAACTTGAGGCCGCCAGCTCGCGCCGCCTCGGCCAGGGCTTTGACGCGACCGTGATACTTATAGCCGGCGCGGTCGAAGGCCACCTTATCGATGCCCTTCTCGCGCGCTCTCTGGGCAATGCGCTGCCCGACCAGGGTCGCCGCCTTCACGCTGCCGCCGTTGCCAAGCTGGGCGCGCAGCTCCTTCTCCACAGTGGAAGCGCTCGTGATCACCTTCGCGCCCGAGGCGTCGATCAACTGCGCGTAGATGTGCAGATTGGAGCGATGGACGCTCAGCCGCACCGCGCCCTGTTGCGCGATCCTGATCCGGGTCTGCCGCGCCCGGCGCAATCTCGATTGCTTCTTGTCGATCATCTGTTCACCCGCAGCCCTGAGCCAATGTCCTCTTACTTCTTTTTCGTTTCCTTGATAATCACCACCTCGTCGGCGTAGCGCACGCCTTTCCCCTTGTACGGCTCGGGGGGACGATAGGCGCGGATCTCGGCCGCCACCTGTCCGACCTGCTGCTTGTCGATGCCCTTCACCAGGATCTCGGTCTGCGTCGGCGTTTCGACCTTGACGCCCTTGGGCATGCGGTGCGCGACGGGATGCGAGAATCCGAGCGTCAGGTTGAGCTTGTCGCCTTGCGCCTGCGCGCGATAGCCCACGCCCACCAGTGTGAGCTTGCGCTCGAAACCTTTGGTCACGCCCAGGACCATGTTTGCGAGCAAGGCACGCAGGGTTCCGCTCATCGCATCGGCCTCGCTCGATTCGCCCACCGCTTCGAACACGACCTTGGCTGCCTCGCGCTTCACCGTAACGTTGGGGCTCAACCGCTGCTTCAAAGTGCCCAGCGGTCCCTTGACCGTCAACTCTTCGGCTCCAACCGTCAGCTCTACGCCGCTCGGAAGGGTGATCGGTAGTTTCCCAATTCTCGACATGCTGGTCGTCCTAGCCTCTGGCCGCACACCTGTCGCGCAACGCACACCTTCCCGTCACGCCACGATACACAGCACTTCTCCTCCGACGCCGCTGGCGCGCGCCTTGCGGTCCGTCATCACGCCGCGCGAGGTGGACACGATGGCAATGCCCAGCCCGTTCATGACCGGGTCGATGTCCCTGCTGGCGCGGTAGATTCGCAGCCCCGGGCGGCTCACCCGCTCGATCCTCTCGATGACCGGACGCCCGGCGTAGTAGCGCAGACCGATCTCCAGCAGCGTCTTGCTGCCGTCCTGGGTGACCTTGAAGTCCTCGATGTAGCCCTCCTCCTTCAAGACACCGGCAATCGCGATCTTGAGCTTGCTGGATGGCATGGCCACCGACGTCTTCTCGGACGCCTGCGCATTGCGTATGCGCGTCAGCATGTCTGCAACTGGATCACTCATGCTCATGCATTCCCTCCGGCTACCAGCTGGCCTTGATGACGCCCGGAATCTCGCCGCGCAGCGCGATGTCGCGCAGCTTGTTGCGCGCCAGGCCGAACTTGCGGAACACGCCGCGCGGGCGGCCGGTGAGGGTACAGCGGTTGCGCAGCCGGACCGGACTCGCGTTGCGCGGCAGCTGCTGCAGCCGCAGGCGAGCGGCATAGCGATCCTCGTCGGACAGCTTCGGGTTCTGGCTGAGCGAAATGAGCTCCGCGCGCTTGCTCGCGAATTTTTTCACCATGGCGCGCCGTTTGCGCTCACGATTGACCAGTGCCAGCTTAGCCATACGGATCCCTCAGTTTCGGAACGGGAAATGAAAGGCCGACAGCAACGCCCTCGCCTCCTCGTCGGTTTTCGCGGAGGTGGCGATGCTGATGTTGAGCCCCCGCACCGCATCGATCTTGTCGTACTCGATCTCTGGAAAGATGATCTGTTCCTTCACTCCAAGGCTGAAGTTGCCGCGCCCGTCGAACGAGCGGCCCGAGATCCCGCGAAAGTCCCGGATGCGCGGGATCGCGATCGAGACGAGGCGGTCGAGGAATTCGTACATGCGGGCGCCGCGCAGGGTCACCATGCATCCCACTGGATAACCTTTGCGGATCTTGAAGGTCGCGATCGAGGTACGAGCCAGCCTGACGATCGGCTTTTGCCCTGCGATCTTGGTCAGATCGGCCACCGCGTTGTCCATGATTTTCTTGTCGCCGACCGCCTCGCCCACGCCCATGTTGAGCACGATCTTCTGGATGCGCGGCACTTGCATCACGGACTTGTAGCCGAACCTCTTCATGAGGTCCTGCACGACCACGTTCTTGTACTGCTCCTGCAGACGCGCCATCGGTCAAGCTCTCCACATCGGATCGAAGTCTCCGCGGTTGATCCTCAAGTATCGATCATCTCGCCATTGGATCTGAACACCCGCACGCGACGACCGTCGTCCAGCACCTTGATGCCGACGCGGTCCGCCCGCTTGGTCGTCGGGTTGTAGATGGCCACATTCGACAGGTGCAGCGGCATCTCTCTGTCCACGATCCCGCCCGTTGTGTTTTTCACCGGGTTGGGGCGCTGGTGCTTCTTCGCCACGTTGATGCCCTCCACCAGCAGGTGCTCAGCGTCGACCACGCGCAGCACGGCGCCGCGTTTGCCCTTGTCTTTGCCGGCCAGCACAACCACGTCATCGCCCTTCTTGATCTTGCGCATTGGTTATCCCAGCCGCCTCAAAGCACTTCCGGCGCGAGCGACACGATCTTCATGAAGCGCTCGGTCCGCAGCTCCCTCGTCACCGGACCGAAGATCCGGGTGCCGATAGGCTCCAGCTTGGGGGTCAGCAGCACCGCTGCGTTGGTGTCGAACTTGAGCAGTGACCCGTCCTGGCGCCTCACCCCTCGCGTGGTGCGCACCACCACCGCGTTGTAGATCTCGCCCTTCTTGACGCGGCCGCGCGGGGCGGCGTCCTTCACGCTCACCTTGATGACGTCGCCGATCCCGGCATAGCGCCGCTTCGAGCCGCCCAAGACCTTGATGCACATCACGGAGCGCGCCCCGGTGTTGTCCGCCACGTCGAGCATGGTCTGCATCTGAATCATCTTGTGCCCTTCTCCAACTTCCTCCGCCGGCCCGCTCAGAGCCCGCCGCGGCCAGTCTTGGACCCCGCTCGGGGTTTGGATCCGTAGCCTCAGGCCGCGCTCGTGCAACTAGCGCCCTGACCCGGCTGCGAAAAATCGCGTATTGTAGGCTGCGGTAACGCGCCTCGCAAGCGTATCGCCTGCCGCCCCTACTCCTCGCGCGCCTTCTCGACCAGCTCCACCACCCGCCACGCCTTGGTCTTGGCCAACGGGCGGCATTCCTCGATCAGAACCAGGTCCCCGGTGTGGTACTCGTTCTTCTCGTCATGCGCGTGGTACTTTTTCGAGCGTCCCACGAACTTGTTGTACAAGGGATGCGGTACGCGCCGCTCGACCAGGACCGTGACGGTCTTGTCCATCTTGTCGCTCACCACCCTGCCCGTCAGCCGCCGGCGGACACCGGCCTGTTCAGTCGCGACCGCTTCGCTCATGCCCGCCTCGCTTTCTCTGCCAGGATGGTGCGCACTCTCGCCAACGTGCGCCGCGTCTTGCCCAACTCGCTGGTGTTGGTCAGCTGCTGGGTCGCCTGCTGCATGCGCAGGCTGAAATGCGCCTTGAGCAGGGAATTCAACTCTTCCACCAGCTCCTGCGCGCCCTTTGCTCGCAATTGTTTCGCGTTCATCGTCTTGACCCGTCTACCGCGCTACGAACGTAGTAGCGATGGGAAGCTTGGCCGCGGCCAGCCGGAAAGCTTCGCGCGCCAGCGTCTCGTTCACCCCGTCCATTTCGTAGAGCACTCTGCCTGGCTGAATCTCCGCGACGAAGTACTCCGGATTGCCCTTGCCGTTGCCCATGCGTACCTCGGCCGGTTTCTGCGACACCGGCTTGTCCGGGAAGATGCGGATCCAGACACGACCGCCGCGCTTGATGTGGCGCGTCATCGCTCGCCTGGCCGCCTCGATCTGCCGAGCGGTGAGCCGCCCCCGCCCCGTAGCCTTCAGCCCCCAGTCGCCGAAGCTGACCTTGGCGCCGCGGGTGGCAACACCTTTGTTGCGCCCCTTCTGGTACTTGCGAAATTTGGTTTTAGCTGGCTGCAGCATGCTTCGCCCCCGCTCGTCTCGGTTTCTTCTCGATCTCGGGCGGCGGCGCAGCCGGCTGCTCACCCTTGCCCAGCACTTCGCCCTTGAACACCCACACCTTGATCCCGATCACGCCGTAGGTGGTCTTCGCTTCGGCGAAACCGTAGTCGATCTCGGCGCGCAGGGTATGCAACGGAACGCGGCCCTCGCGATACCATTCGGTCCGCGCGATCTCGATACCGTTCAGGCGCCCGGCGCTCATGATCTTGATGCCCTGGGCCCCCAGACGCATCGCGTTGGTCATCGCGCGCTTCATGGCGCGTCGGAACATGATGCGCTTTTCCAGCTGCGCCGCGATGTTGTCGGCGATGAGCTGCGCATCCAGCTCCGGCTTGCGCACCTCCTCGATGTTGACGTGTACCGGCACGCCCATCAGCCGCTGCAGCTGCCCGCGCAGGGCTTCGATGTCCTCCCCCTTCTTCCCGATCACCACGCCTGGTCGAGCACTGTGGATGGTGATGCGAGCGTTTTTGGCCGGGCGCTCGATCACGACTCGGCTTACCGCTGCGTGTGCCAGCTTCTTCTTGAGGAAATCGCGCACCTTGATGTCCTCATTCAGCATGCCGGGAAAGCTCTTGGTGTTGGCGTACCACCTCGAGCTCCAATTGCGCAGCACTGAGAGGCGGAAGCCGATCGGGTTTATTTTCTGACCCATACGCGAATCCTCGAGATCCGGTTAGTCGCCCACGACGACAAAAATATGGCAGGTCGGCTTCATGATGCGCGACGCACGTCCTTTCGCGCTGGCGCGAAAGCGCCGCAAAAAGGTACCGCGCTCGACGTAGATCCGCCTGACTTTGAGCTCGTCGACGTCCGCGCCGTCGTTGTGCTCGGCATTGGCGATGGCCGACTCCAGGACCTTGCGGATGATTCCCGCCGCCTTCTGCGGGCTGAAGCTCAAAACGTTGAGTGCCTTGTCCACGGGCAAACCGCGCACCTGGTCGGCGACCAGTCGGCCCTTCTGGGCAGACAGCCGCACTCCACGCAATTCAGCCTTCGTTTCCATCTCGGCTCCTGATTTCTATTTCTTGCCTGGCGCCGCCGCTACCGCAACTTTCTTGTCCGCCGGGTGGCCCTTGAATGTGCGCGTCAAGGCAAACTCGCCCAGCTTGTGGCCGACCATGTTCTCGGTGATATACACCGGGATATGCTGCTTGCCGTTGTGCACGGCGATAGTAAACCCGACGAAATCCGGCAGCACGGTGGACCGCCGCGACCAAGTCTTGATCGGACGCTTGTCGTTTGTCGCCTTCGCCTTCTCCACCTTGGCTACGAGGTGGTGATCGGCGAACGGCCCCTTCTTGATCGAACGTGCCATGTGGCTTCGCCTCTCCTATGCTCGGTGCCGGCTGCGCACGATCATGCCCTGCGTGCGCTTGTTCTTGCGCGTCTTGTACCCCTTGGTGTACTGCCCCCAGGGGGTCACGGGGTCGCGCTTCGTGCCGGTCTTGCCTTCGCCGCCGCCGTGGGGGTGATCGACCGGATTCATGGCAACCCCGCGCACCGTCGGGCGGATGCCCCGCCAGCGCTGGCGCCCGGCTTTGCCGATCGATTCCAGGTTGTGCTCCTCGTTGCCCACTTCGCCGATCGTCGCGCGACAGTCCACGTGCACGCGGCGGATCTCGCCCGAGCGCAGCCGCAGCTGCGCGTAGGTGCCTTCCCGCGCCAGCAGCTGCACCGACGTGCCCGCGGCGCGCGCCATCTGCGCCCCCTTGCCCGGCAGCAGCTCGACGCAGTGGATCGTGGTCCCAATCGGAATATTGCGCAGCGGCAGCGTATTTCCGGGCTTGATCGGAGCATCGGCTCCGCTCACCACCTGCTGGCCTACGCCCACGCCCTTGGGCGCCACGATGTAGCGGCGCTCGCCGTCCATGTAGCACACCAGCGCCAGGTGCGCGCTGCGGTTAGGGTCGTACTCCAGGCGCTCCACCTTCGCTGCGATTCCGTCCTTGCTCCGCGTGAAATCGATCTTGCGATAGTGCTGCTTGTGGCCCCCACCCTGGTGCCGGACGGTGACCTGGCCCATGTTGTTGCGCCCCGCCTTGTTCGGCTTGCGCTCGATCAGGCTGGCGTGCGGCTTGCCCTTGTGCAGCTCGGGCGTCACGACCTTCACCAGGGCACGCCGCCCGGGCGACGTGGGTTTGACCTTGGTCAGTGGCATCACGCCCCTCCGCTTCGTTTGGGTTCGCCGCCGGCGAAGTCGATGTCCTGGCCCGGCTTGAGTCCGACGAAGGCCTTTTTCCAGCTGCGCGAGCGGCCGACAAAACGCCCGAAGCGCTTCTGCTTGCCTTTCACGTTGGACGTCTGCACACGCATCACGTCCACCTTGAACATCAGCTCCACGGCCGCCTTGATCTCCGGTTTCGTCGCGTCGGACGTCACGCGAAACACGAACTGATTGTTCTTCTCGCCGACAAACGTCCCTTTTTCGGAGACCTGCGGCGCAATCAGCACCTGCATCAGGCGCCCGGGGCTGAAGCCGCTCTTCTTGCCGCTTACACGCCCGCTCATGTCAACATCTCCTCGAGCTTGGCCACGGCGTCCCGGGTCAGCAGCGTCTTTTCGAACTTGAGCAGGCTCACCGGGTCTGCGTTCCTCGGTTCCACCACGAGCACGTTCGGCAAGTTGCGGGACGACAGATAGAGATTTTGGTCGACGCTGTGGGTGATGACGAGGACATTATCCAGCCCCATCGCCTTTAGCTTCTCCTGCAGCAGCTTGGTCCTCGGTTGCTCCAGCGCGAGGCTCTCCACCACGCACAGCCGGCCCTCGCGCGCAAGCTGCGACAGGATCGCACAGATTCCGGCTCGGTAAGCCCTGCGATTCACCTTGTGGCTGAAGTTCTCGTCGGGGCTGTTGGGAAAGATCTTGCCGCCGCCCCGCCACAGCGGGCTCGAGGCCTTGCCCGCGCGCGCGCGCCCGGTGCCTTTCTGCTTCCACGGCTTGCGCTTGGATTTGGCGACCTCACTGCGCGCCTTCTGCGCACGCGTCCCGAGGCGCGCGTTGGCGAGGTAGGCAGTCACCAGCTGGTGCACCAAAGCCTCGTTGAAGTCGCGTGCAAAGTGCGTGTCGGACGCCGCCAATTTGGCGCGCGGGCGGCCCTGCTCGTCGATGACCGGCAGTTCCATTTATGCCCTCACTCGGACGGTCGGGGAGACCACCACGTTGCCGCCCTTGGAGCCGGGCAGCGAACCCTTGATCATGAGCAGCTGCCTCTGGGCGTCGATACGCACGATCTCCAGGTTCTGCACGCTGCTCCGGACGTCGCCCAGATGACCCGCCATGCGCTTACCCGGAAAGACCTTGCTCGGACTCTGGTTCTGACCGGTGGAGCCCGGCTTGTTGTGCGACACGGAGTTGCCGTGGCTGGCACGATTGGAAGAGAAGTTGTGGCGCTTGATGACACCGGCAAACCCTTTGCCGAGCGTGGCACCGCTCACATCCACCTTCTGTCCGACGCTGAAGATGTCGACACCGATAGTGGCGCCGGGCTTGAGTGCCGCAGCTTGCTCCGCCGTGATTGCGAACTCCTTGAGAACCGAGCCCGCTTCGATCCCGGCTTTGGCGAAGTGTCCGGCCATCGGGCGTGTCACACGGCTCGCGCGACGCTTTCCGAAAGTCACCTGCACCGCCGTGTAGCCGTCGCTCTCCGGCGTTTTGATCTGAGTCACCCGGTTATCGGACACGTCCACGACAGTCACCGGGACGGCATCGCCATCATCGGTGAACAGGCGCGTCATGCCGATCTTGCGTCCCACCAGTCCTAGCGTCATTGTTGTCGCCTTCCCCGCGGTTCGCCGCCGCAGCTCACAGTTTGATCTCGACGTCGACGCCGGCTGGAAGATCCAGCTTCATCAGCGCATCCACTGTCTTGTCCGTTGGATCGATGATATCCATGAGGCGCAGGTGCGTACGGATCTCGAACTGGTCGCGCGAGGTCTTGTTCACGTGCGGCGAGCGCAGCACATCGAAGCGCTCGATGCGCGTGGGCAGCGGCACCGGTCCCTTGACCACCGCACCGGTGCGCTTGGCCGTCTCGACGATCTCCAGCGCGGACTGATCGATCAGCCGATAGTCGAACGCCTTCAGTCGGATGCGGATCTTCTGGTTCTGCATGGCCATACTCAATAACTCCCGTGATTCGCGACTCGTTGTTCGCAGGTTGCAGCGCTCACGCCGTCACGCCTCACCGTTCTCACTCCAGTATTTTGGACACCACACCCGCACCCACCGTGCGCCCGCCCTCGCGGATGGCAAAGCGCAGCCCCTCCTCCATGGCTATGGGCACGATGAGCGTCACCGTCATCGCAATGTTGTCCCCAGGCATCACCATCTCGGTGCCCTGCGGCAGCTCCACCGACCCGGTCACATCGGTGGTGCGAAAATAAAACTGCGGCCGATAGCCGTTGAAAAACGGCGTGTGCCGCCCACCCTCCTCTTTGCTCAGCACGTAGACCTCGGCGCTGAACTTGGTGTGC
>DASPUW010000072.1:0-3860 GCA_035622675.1 Burkholderiales bacterium
TTCGCACACGGGGATGCGAGCGCGCTGAACGCCGCGCTGGTTGCTCTGCTCGGCGTGATCGCGGTGATGGCCGCAGCAACTTACACGCGCTTCTACCTCGTTTCGTGGCTGGGCGAGCGCGTGATCGCCGATATGCGGCGCGCGGTCTTCTCGCATCTGCTGGAGCTCTCGCCGGCGTTTTTCGAGCAGGCCCGCACCGGAGAGATGATCTCGCGGCTGACCGCCGACACCGCCCTGCTCGAGCAGGTCGTGGGTACCAGCGTGTCCATGGCAGCACGCAACACGCTGCTCGGCCTCGGCAGTCTGGTCATGCTGGCGCTCACCAGCTGGAAGCTGACCGTCCTGGTGCTACTCATGGTGCCGATCGTGGTCGCTCCGATCGTGCTGTTCGGACGGCGCGTGCGCCGCTTCTCGCGCGCCAGCCAGGACCGCGTGGCCGATCTTGGAGCTTATGTGGATGAGACCCTGCACGAGATCCGCACCGTGCAGGCCTATGGGCACGAGGGCGAGGATCGCCAGCTGTTCGGGCGGCGCGTCGCGGCCGCGTTCGACACCGCGCTGCGCCGCATCCGCCAGCGCGCAGCACTCGCCGCCGCGGTCATCATGCTCGTCTCCGGCGGCGTCGGCATCATCTTTTGGGTCGGGGGGCACGAGGTGCTGGCCGGTCGCCTGACTGCGGGCGATCTATCGGCTTTCGTCTTCTACGCTGTCGTGGTGGCGGGCTCGGTCGGCGCGATTAGCGAAGTAATCGGCGATCTGCAGCGCGGCGCCGGGGCAGCCGAGCGCTTGATCGAGATTCTCACCACACGGCAGCAAATCACCGCACCCGCCGTCCCTTCAGTGTTGCCCGAACCACCGCGAGGTACGGTGGAGCTCGATGCCGTCACCTTCTTTTACCCGACGCGCCCCGAGCGCGCTGCGCTGGACCAGCTTTCGCTCAAGGTTCAGCGGGGAGAAAAGGTGGCGCTGGTCGGGCCCTCGGGCGCAGGCAAGACCACCGTATTCCAGCTGCTGATGCGCTTCTACGATCCGGCAGCGGGTGTGGTGCGACTCGACGGCATAGACCTCAAGCTGACCGATCCGGCCGCTGCCCGCCGGCGTATTGCGCTGGTGTCGCAAGAACCCGCGATCTTCGCGACCAGCGTGCGAGACAACGTGCGTTACGGACGTCCCGATGCCAGCGACAGTGATATCCGCAGCGCCTGCGAAGCGGCCTTCGCAACCGAGTTCATCGAGCGCCTGCCCGGGGCCTACGATGCGGACCTGGGAGAGCGCGGCGCGCGGCTTTCGGGCGGCGAGCGTCAGCGTGTGGCGATCGCACGCGCAATCCTGTCCAACCGGCCGGTCCTGCTGCTCGACGAGGCCACCAGCGCGCTCGACGCGGAGAGCGAACGCATGGTGCAGGCGGCGCTGGAGAGCCTCATGCGCAACCGCACCACCCTGATCATCGCACACCGTCTCGCGACGGTGCGGCGCGTGGACCGCATCGCCGTCATCGACAGCGGTCGCGTGGTCGGGATGGGCACCCACGAAGATCTCCTGGCGCAGAATCCACTGTACTCACGCCTGGCCGCCCTGCAGTTCGGTCTCTAGCGGCGCCGCGCTCTCATAGGAGAGCCGGTACAGCAAGTTCACCATGCTCTTGCATTCGCGTCCGCCATGGGCTTGGCGTTTGCTTTTTTGCAGGTGTTCAGCCATCAGCATCATCGACGGCAGGACCCCTTTCGACACAAATAACAAAATTCTCACGAAACCGCGAAGAAGATGCCTGCAGACGCAGCCGTAACGCTCGCGGCGCGCGATTCTGGAAATCGCGCTGCCGGGGTAGGCGGCAATCAAATCCTCGCCGAGCAGACACGCCTGCTGCACGCCAACGCGCCGCTCTCGCAGCTGGTTGCGCTGATCAATGCCGCCATCCTCGCTTTCGTCCAGTGGTCGCAAACGCCGCCGTTGACGCTCGGGGCGTGGCTCGTGTGCATGGGCGCCGTATCGCTCGCGCGCTTGTGGCAAGCCTACGCGTTCCGGCGCGCGCAGCCTGCGCTCGACGCGATGCAACCCTGGCGCAACGCGTTTCTATTGGGTGCGTTCGCCTCCGGCTGCCTGTGGGGCGCGGCTGGCGTACTGCTGGTCCCCGAGCATTCGTTTCCGCACCAAGTCTTCACCTCGTTCGTCGTGGCGGGGATGGTCGCCGGGTCGGTGGCAACGCTATCGCCCGCGCTGCCCGCGTTCCTGCTGTTTGCTGTACCCGCGGTGGCGGCCGTCGCCATCCAGTTCTTCCTGCGCGGCGGCGAGATCTATTTCTCGATGAGTGCCATGGCGATGCTCTATGGCTTGGCCATGAGCGCCATCGCCAAGCATGTGAACGCCACCTTGCGCGTGAGCCTGAACCTCAGCCAACGGAACAACGAGCTGATCGCGACGCTGACCGAGTCGAAATCGCGCAGCGAGTCCCTCAACCGCACTCTCGAGGCGGAAGTGGCCGAGCGCCGGCAAAAGGAGCTCGCCTTGCGCCAGAGCGAGGCGTTGCTGGCCGAGGCCCAGCACATGGCGCACCTGGGCACCTGGACCTACGACCCGTCCAGCCTTGAGGTGGTCTGGTCAGCCGAGACGTTCCGCATCTATGGCGCGGAGGATCAACGAACGATACCCTCTTGCCGAGAGCTGATCGCACGCGTGCACGCCGACGACCGCTCGCGCATCCGCGCGTTGATGCTGCGCGCGACACAGCAAGGTGTGCCCTACGAAGCGGAGTTCCGCATCCTCACCCCGACCCAGCATGTGCGCTGGATCCAGGCCCTGTGTCAGCCCGAAGCGGCGAGCGGTGCAGGATCACACAAGCTGCGGGGCACGGTGCTCGACGTAACCGAGCGCAAGAACCAGCACCTGCAGCTGGAAAGCGAGCGGCGTGTGCTGGAGGCGATTGCGACCGGCTCACCTCTCCCGCAGGTCCTCGATCTGCTCTGCCGCGTTGTCGAGGAGCAGTCCGGCTGGGCCCTGTGCGCGGTGCATCTACTGCATCAGAACAGCGGGCACCTGGAGCTAGCGGCCTCGCCCAGCCTTCCGCCCGAGCTTCGCGACGCAATGGTCCACATGCCGGTCGACCCGCTCGCCGGATCCTGCGGAGCCGCCGCCTGGCGCAGCGAGCAGGTCGTCGTCTCGGATCTAGCGGCCGATCCGCTGTGGCGGGACTTGCGCGCCGCGACCCGCGCGAGCGGCGTGCGTGCCTGCTGGTCGCTGCCGATACTTGGCGCCCTGACGCCGGTTCTCGGGACCTTCACGGTTTTCATTTGCGAGGCGCGCGACCCATCATCGAGCGAGACGGCGCTCACGGCACGCATCACGAATATCGCGAAGATCGCGATCGAGCGGCACGAATCGGAGAGACGTATCCGGCAGCTGGCCCACTACGACGCTTTGACCGGATTACCCAACCGCGCGCAGTTCAACCAGGTGTTGGACCATGCGTTGAGCCGCGCGCAGCGCGCAGGAACGGCGGTGGCGCTGCTGTTCGTCGATCTGGATCGGTTCAAGAACATCAACGACACCCTGGGTCACGACGCGGGCGACAGCATGCTGAGGGAGGTGGCTGGGCGCTTGCGCCAAAGCCTGCGCACCAGCGACGTCGTAGCGCGTTTCGGCGGCGACGAGTTCATCGTCATGCTGGAAGACATGCCTGACGCCGAACACGCTGCTGGGGTCGCCGCAAAGGTGTTGGAGGCGATCGCCCAACCGCTCGTGGTAGGTGATCAGGAACTGCATGTGACCGCCAGCATCGGCATAAGCACCTACCCCGCCGACGGCACCGACCTCCACGCGCTGCAGAAGCACGCCGACATCGCGATGTACCGGGCCAAGGAGCA
>DASPUW010000073.1:0-3432 GCA_035622675.1 Burkholderiales bacterium
CGCACTCGACTTCTCCAGCATCCTCAGGCTCCTCAGACGGCGCCGGCTTTGAGCGCCCGCCGCATCACACCGAACCGCCTGCGATACTGCGCTAGCGTGAGGTGCACCTGGCGCCGGAAGAGGCGGCTGAAAAATCCGGCGGCTGCGCTACTCGGTGGCCGTTCTCGCCCATGTCTGCCCATCGCGCAGATCGAGATCAACCAATTCGGCATCGCCTAACCGTTGGAGCGCTACTTCCACGAGCTTTAGCACGTGCGCGCGGTGCCTGAGATCCGTATCGCTGTCGAGCAGCTCGATCGCGCCGGCCAGGACCCGGCATGCGGCCGCGGCTCTCATAAAGCTGCCATCCTCGCTCGCGGTTTCGGTGCGCGCCTCCTGGTGCGTTTCATGGCTGCTTTGCGGCTCTGATTGCATGGGCCTGCTCCCGATGAAAACTAAAACAAACCTACAGGAGATGCGCGACTGACTTGTTGACCAAAATCAATGTATGGCGAGGCAAAGGTCTGCTTTGCAACTCGTCGGGATGATCAGCGGTCGAGATAGTGAATCTCCGCAACAGCGCGCAGCCGATCAGCGGCAGCTTCCGCGGTGATGTCGCGCTGCGGTGCCGCCAGCATTTCGTAGCCGACCATGAATTTCCGCACGTTGGCGGAACGCAGCAGCGGAGGATAGTAGTGCGCATGCAGATGCCACTCCGGGTGAGGTTCGCTATCGGCAGGCCGCTGATGAAACCCCATCGAATAGGGGAAGGCGGTCTCGAACAGATTGTCGTAGCGGACCGTGAGGCGGCCTAGGATGTCGCCGAGCAGATCTCGCTCCGCCGTAGACAGATCGCTCAACGCCGCGAGATGGCGCTTGCTCAGCAGCAACGTCTCGAACGGCCAGATCGCCCAGTAGGGCACCACGACCGCAAACGCTTCGTTCTCGCACACCAACCTCTTCCCGAGGCTGAGCTCCAGCTCGAGGTAGTCGCACAGCAGGCACGAGCCGCGCGTGCCGTGATGCGCCTGGAGGCACGCCTGCTCCTTCGCGGGCTCGTTCGGCAGCCAAGCGTTTGCCCAGATTTGGCAGTGCGGATGCGGGTTGCTCGTTCCCATCAGGGCACCGCGGTTCTCGAAGATCTGGATGTGGCGGATCCAAGGCACGCTGGCGAGCTGAGCGTACTGCTCGCACCACACGTCGACTACCGCACGGCGTTGCGCTGCGCTCATGCGCGGGATCGAAAGATCGTGACGCGGCGAGAAGCAGACGACCCGGCAGATTCCCGGTTCGCTTTGCGCACGGATCAAACCCGATTCGTCGTCCGCCGCCTCGGACGTGCCCGACAGCAGCGCCGGATAATCGTTGTCGAACACGAATGTCTCCGCGTACTGCGGGTTTCGCATCCCTCCCGCACGGGAGTTGCCGGGGCAGAGGTAGCAGCTCGGGTCGTACGCGGGCATTTGCGCGGCGAGTGAGCTCTCGACTTTGCCAAGCCATGGGCGTTCAGTGCGGTGCGGGGACACCAACACCCATTCGCGGATGAGCGGATTGAAGCGGCGATGAGGTAGCTGCTGCAGCCGGGAAGGATCCATCGCGTTGCGGATCAAGTCGGATAGCCGTCGGGGTGTGCGCGGCGCCAAGCCCAGGCGCTCTGCACGATGGCTTCCAGGTCGGGGATCTGCGCACTCCAGTTGAGCTCGCGTTTGATCTTGTCCGAGCTCGCGACGAGAACCGCGGGATCGCCGGGCCGGCGGTCAGCCTCCAGAGCCGGGACCGGATGACCGGTTACGCGGCGCACGGCTTCGATTACCTCTCGCACGGTGAACCCGCGGCCGTTCCCCAGGTTGTACACGAGCCGGTCCGCGCTCTTCAACCGCTCGAGCACGAGCAAGTGCGCGCGAGCGAGGTCGGCCACATGAATGTAGTCGCGAACACAGGTGCCGTCCGCGGTGGGATAGTCCGTGCCGTAGATCGCGATGTGCTCGCGCTGCCCCAGAACGACCTGCAAAGCGAGAGGAATCAAGTGCGATTCCGGGCGGTGATCCTCACCTTGGTCTGCGGTGCCTCCGGACGCGTTGAAATAGCGCAAGTTCGCGTAGCGCAAGCCGTGAATCCGGTGCAGCCAATCGAGCATGCGCTCCACCAGCAGCTTCGACTCTCCATACACGTTGGTCGGGCGCAGCGGCGCGTCCTCCTCGATCGGGGTCCGTTCCGGTGTGCCGTACACGGCGGCGGTCGAGGAGAAGACGAAGCGCCCCACTTTGTGCGTTAGCACCGCTTCCAGCAGGGTCAGAGTGTTTGCCGTGTTGTTGCGGAAGAACCGAGTCGGCTCCCGCATCGACTCACCGGCTTCAATGAACGCGGCAAAGTGCATGACCGCGTCCACGGGTTGAGTGCGCAGCACACGGTCCAGCCCTTCCCGATTGCCAATGTCATCGACCACCAATGCCGCCCCAGCCGGCACGGCCGCGCGCCTCCCGCGCGACAAATTGTCGTAGACGATGACTTCGTAGCCGCGCTCCAGCAGTTGAGCGGCGACCACGCTGCCGATATATCCGGCCCCGCCCGTGACGAGCACGCGTTCAGTCATTTCGCCTTCCGGCGCCATCGGCCGCCTCGCACTGGTAGATGTCTGGATCCTTGCTGGTCGCCGCACGATATGCTGCGGCGACCCCGCTCTGGAAATTGCGCGCGTGGGCCGCCTCGACCAGGTTGATGGTGCAGCCTCCGAAGCCGCCTCCCGTCATCCGCGCTCCGAGCAGTCCTTTCTGCTGCGACGCGACGTCTACCATCAGGTCCAGTTCGGCGCAGCTCACCTCGTAGTCGTCGCGCAGGCTGCGATGAGAATCGGCCATCAGCTGCTTCAAGCTGCTCGTGTCGCCCCGTTCGAGCGCCGAGGCGAAGCGCTGCACGCGATCGTTCTCGGTGACCACGTGCCGGCAGCGCCGGTAGACAGTGTCGGAGAGCCGGCCGCGATGGCGCTGAAGGTCTTCCTGCGTGACGTCGCGCAGCGAGCGGATCCGCGGCAGGACTTGGGCGAGCCGTTTGACGCCCTCTTCGCATTGCGTGCGGCGCACGTTGTATTCGCTTGCCGTGAGGTTGTGCTTCACCATTGTATTGCAGACGACAAGGCGTACCCCGTCCGGCAAACGAGCCGCGCGATGCTCGAGCGAGCGGCAATCGAGCAAAAGCGCATGGCCTGCCTGTCCGTGGCACGAGATGAACTGGTCCATGATCCCGCAGCGCATTCCGACGAACTCGTTCTCGGCGCGCTGACACGCGAGCGCAAGGCGCGTGCGATCGATCGCGCAACCGGACAAGTCGAGCAGGGCGTAGCCTACCGAGACTTCGATCGCCGCAGAAGCGCTGAGCCCGGCTCCTAGAGGCACATCGCCACGCACATAGAGATCGGCCCCGTGCAAGCGATACCCCGCCTCCTGCAATGCCCAT
>DASPUW010000074.1:0-7756 GCA_035622675.1 Burkholderiales bacterium
GGGCTGCCGCCGGAACAGGCGATCTTCGAGGCGTGCATCGAGCGCTTCCGGCCGATCACGATGACCACGCTGGCGGCGCTGCTCGGTGCAGTGCCGCTCGCGATCGCCACCGGCACGGGAGCCGAGCTGCGCCGGCCGCTCGGCATCACCATCGTCGGCGGCATGGCCGTGTCGCAGCTGCTGACTTTGTTCACGACCCCGGTCATCTATCTGCTCCTCGACCGGTTGCGCTGGCGCGGAACCACCCCCGCTGCCGAAGCGAGGGCCGCCACACCTTAGCCCGGAGCGATTACAGAGGCGGACGCAGCTGCGCCCAGGGACGCGCGCGCTCGAAGGCTCGGGACGCCTGCAGCACGCGCAGATCCCGGAAGCGGCCGGCGACGATCTGGAGCCCGACCGGCAGTCCGTCCGCGGTCAAACCGCAAGGGCAGGTTGCGGCCGGAAAGCCGGTCAGGTTGAATGGATAGCTGAATCCGGCCCAGCGCAGCCAATCCCAGGGATGCTGCTCCCAATGCGAAGGAATGAGCCGGTCCGCAGGGAATGCAGCAACCGACAGCGAGGGTGTGAGCAGCAGATCGTAGCGCTCGAAAAACGCGCGCATCTTGTCGTGGTAGAGCAGCCTTTCGCCCTGCGCGCGGCAGTAGTCGCCGGCGCTGTACGTCATGCCATGCCGGGTCAGCGCGACCAGCCCGGGATCCATCTTGTCCTGCCACTTGTCGAGCGATGGACCCAGCATGCCGGCGTAATTCGAAGCGAAGTGGCAATGCTCCATTTCGATCGGATCGCCCCATTCCGGATTGACCTCTTCGACGACGCAGCCCTGCTCCTGGAACGCCAGGGCCGCGGCTTTCACCGCCGCAGCGACTTCGGGATCGACCCTGAGATAGCCGAGATCGGGGCTGTACGCCAGTTTTAGGCCGGCCACGCCGGCTTCGAGGTGTCCGACAAAGTCCTCAGGCGGCGCTTCCAGGCTCGTCATGTCGCGATCGTCCGGCCCGGCGAGCGCGGTCAGCATCAGCGCCGCGTCGGCCACGGTGCGTGTCAATGGGCCGACATGCGAGATGAGGCCGTTGTTCGGCTGCGGCCAGTACGGAATCCGCCCGTAGGAGGGCTTGAGCCCATAGACGCCGCAGAACGCCGCCGGCATGCGCACCGAGCCGGCTCCGTCCGAGCCCTGGTGGATTGGGGCGATCCCCGCCGCGGCGCACACCGCCGCGCCGGCGCTGGATGCGCCCGCGTTCATACCCTGCTTCCACGGGTTGTGTGTGACGCCGGTCAGCGGGCTGTTGCTCACACCCTTCCACCCGAGCTCCGAGACCGTGGTCTTTCCGATCGATATGGCCCCTGCTGCCCGCAAGCGCTCGACGTGCAGGTGATCGAAATCGGGAATACGGTCGCGGAATACGTGCGAGCCCGCCATGGTCCGCACGCCTTTGGTGAAGGAAAGATCCTTGATGGTGGTTGGAATGCCGTGCAGGATCCCGAGCGGCGCGCCGCGCATCACGGCCGCTTCCGCGTCCCGCGCGGCCTCGCTCGCCGCTTCGTAGGTTGGCGTGCAGATCGCATTGAGGCGTGGATTAAGCTGCTGCGCGCGTGCCAAAGTTGCCCGCATGACTTCTACCGGCGACACACTCCTGGTGCGGATCATCCGTGCGAGCTCTGTCGCAGAAGTGAAACAGAGTTCTTCTTGGTTCATGTCGGCTCCGGTGCACTGGGCTGGCGTTGCAGCGCGGGCGCAACCGCCACTCGTCGTTGTTCTTGTCGGCCTATCTCGCGTTGCATGCTACGCTATTGCCGGCACACGGCCTATTGCTTTGGTTCTATCGCACCTGTGTGCCGCCTCTCATATTCTGCGTTGCGACGTGCGGTAGCGTTGACACGCGCATCCAGCTTGATTCAGGGCCTGTCTGCAGGCGTTCGTCATCCAGTGAGGAGGGAAGGAATATGGCTCTTCGGACACAAAAGATCCAGCGCTACGGGTGGATTCCCGATCTGCCCGACCACCGCGACCATTTGTACGCGGCGCCAGTCGTTCATCTGGCCAAGCTCCCCGCCAAGGTGGACCTGCGCGGGAAATGCCCTCCAGTCTACGACCAGGGTCAGCTCGGGAGCTGCACCGCGAATGCGATCGGCGCGGCCATCCAGTTCGACCGCATGAAGCAGAAGCTCTCGCCGAACTTCGTTCCCTCGCGGCTGTTCATCTACTACAACGAACGGGTGATCGAGGGGACCGTCAAGTCGGACAGCGGCGCTCAGATCCGCGATGGCATCAAGACGGTGGCGCACGACGGCGATTGTACCGAGAAAGAATGGCCTTACGACATCGCCAAGTTTGCGGCCAAGCCGCCTCCCCAGTGCTACAAGGATGCCCTCAAGTACAAGGCGGTGACGTACCAGCGCGTGGTACAGACGCCGTCTCAGCTCAAAGGGTGTCTCGCGTCCGGCTATCCCATCGTGTTCGGCTTCACCGTATACGAGAGCTTCGAGAGTGACGCGGTGGCCAAGACCGGTCAGGTTCCGATGCCCAAGCCCAACGAGAAGACGCTCGGGGGCCACGCGGTGCTGGCCGTGGGCTACGACGAGTCCGTACAGCGCTTTATCGTGCGCAACTCGTGGGGCAAGAACTGGGGGATCAAGGGCTACTTCACCATGCCCTACGGGTACCTCACCGACAGCAATCTGTCGGACGACTTCTGGACCATTCGAGTCGTGTCTGGTTGAACAAACGCTCGACCGGTGCACGCTCGAGCGCGCGGGGCGATCCCGTTTGTTTGCGCCCGGCATCGCCTTTGCTTAGACTGCGGCGAGGTCTGCGTGCATGTACATCGATACGCTCAAGCTGGTTTCCACACTCGGCGCGCGACGCCCGACGACGGTGCTGCCATCGCGCCTCGACCAGCTGTTCCACAGCCTTGTGGCGCCCGGTTGCGACGCAGACGAGATCGAGCAGCAGATCTGGAGGTTGTGGATGCACCATCCGCATCGCCTCGCCGCTGCCGAGCTCGAGCGGACCGCCACCGAGATCGCCCGGCACCTGTACGACATCGCCGAGACCCGCCTCAACCGATTGCTGCGCGCCTGCCCGGACTTCGCAGAGGCGTGGAACAAGCGCGCGACGCTCTACTATCTGCTCGAGCGCGACGAGGAGTGCGTGCACGATATCCATCGCACGCTGCAGCTTGAACCGCGCCATTTTGGTGCGCTGTGCGGCCTGGCGGAGATCTTCCGCGGCTGCGGCGAGCGCGCGTCAGCAGTGTTTGTGTTTCGCGCCGCTCTGCGTGTGAATCCGCATCTGACCGCAGCGCGGACTGCGGTCGAAGAACTGACGGCTGCGCCGCGCAGGCTTCAGTAGATCCTTTTGTCGTCTCTGCCCGAATATAGCGAAACGGCGCTCAGCCGATTTGCGGCGCCCGCGGTATCGGGGGCGTAAAATACACCGCTTCGTCTCTGATCCTTCCCTGTGACCGTCACGCTGTCTCCAAGCTTGAACCGCGAGTGGATCCGCGATCGGCTGCACTCCGCGCTTCCGATCGCTGACGACCCGCACTTCCAGCGTTATACCCACCCGCCTGGCGAGAATGTAGTCCCGGCCGCGGTGCTCGTACCGCTGATCAACCAGCCTGAGGGCATCACTGTCCTGCTGACCCAGCGTACGGGGCATCTGCACGACCATGCCGGCCAGGTGAGCTTTCCGGGGGGGCGCGTGGACGGAGCAGACGCCAATCGCGTGGCGACTGCGCTGCGCGAGGCGCACGAGGAGATTGGCATTGCGCCGAGCGAGGTCGAGATCATCGGTGCTTTGCCGGAGTGGGATATCCCGACCGGCTTTCGTGTGACGCCCGTCGTGGGATGGATCGAACCGCCCGTTCAGCTGTCGCTCGATCCCTTCGAGGTAGCCGACGTGTTCGAGGTGCCGCTGGCCTTTTTCATGGACCCCGCGCACCACGAGCGGCACAGCGACGAGATCAGGGGACGGCGCCGGAACTACTATGCGATGCCGTATCAAGGGCGCAACATCTGGGGCGCCACAGCGGGCATGCTGCATACCCTCTACGAGCTCCTGCGCGAGCGCTTCTAGGAAGACCGGGACGGCGAGCGGGCACGACTCGTGCTCTGCTCGCAAACTGAGGCGGTGCCGGCGAGGATAGCGAGCCAAAAACCGCACCGGCGCGACCCCTGCGGGAGGCAAGATGACCCAGAACGAGAGACGGACCACCAGCACAGGCCGAAGAGCGTCTGATTTCCAGCGGGAACAGGAGCTCGCGATGCTGCGCGCGGAAATCGAGATGCTCATGACGGAACGGGCAAGCCTGCTGCGCTCGACGGGTGCGGCGGCCATGTTCGTCGCCAAGCTCGAGAGCCAGACGCTGCCCGAGTCTGCATACGAAGCGGCTGGTATCCTCGCGACCACGATCAACGGATTGCCCGAGGAAACCTTGCGCGACGCGATCGAGCTGGTGCGCGAGGAGCTGGGTGAGACGCTTGGCGAAAGCGACTCCGACGACGGTCGGGATGCTCGGCCCGGGGAATAAGAGGGCTGTTCCTGCGATAGTGCACGCGCCGCTCATGCGGCGCGCATAATGGCGCCCGGGGACATCCCGGGAAGCCGGGGAGCGAGGAGGCCGTGCCAGATTCCGACCACGAACGGGAAGCGGCGCTGCTGCGTCGAGTGGAGACGCTTCTGGTCGAACGCCAGACCCTGCTTCGGGCTACCGGCGCGGCGGCTGTCTTCATCGCCAAGCTCGACAACCACACTTTGCCTGAATCCACCTACCAGGCCGCCGATGTCCTGGCGGGCGTGCTCAATGCACTGCCCGAGCGGACCCTGCGCGAAGCCATCGAGCTGATCCGCGACGGTGCCGACGTGCCGTCCTCTCCCCGCGAGAACGAAGATATCTGAAGGTCTGCAGAAGTGCTGCCGCCTCGGGTCGGAAGCGCTGCGCGGTCGTTCGCCGGCGCTCGCTGTCAAGCTGCGGGATAATGCGGGCCAGGCGACGCGAGATGAGTTCCGTGGATCGATACACAGCAGACGACCTGATCAGTCAGTATTTGATTCGGTCACAACCGTACTACCGCCCGACCGGCCGGGAGGTCGAGTTGTACGAAGCGGCCTACGCGGTGCGCATGCCCATGATGCTCAAGGGTCCGACCGGCTGCGGCAAGACGCGCTTCGTAGAATACATGGCTTGGCGGCTGGGCAAGCCGCTGGTCACCCTGGCCTGCCACGAGGACATGATCGCCTCGGATCTGGTCGGACGGCACCTGCTCGATGCGCATGGCACGCGCTGGCAGGACGGCCCGCTGACGCTGGCAGTCCGGCATGGGGCCATCTGCTATCTGGACGAGATCGTCGAGGCACGCCAGGACACGACGGTCGTGATTCATCCGCTCACCGATGCACGCCGGGTGCTGCCGCTGGAGAAGAAGGGTGAGTTGGTGCATGCCCACCCGGACTTCCAGCTGGTCATTTCCTACAATCCCGGTTACCAGAACATCATGAAGGACCTCAAGCAATCGACCAAGCAGAGGTTCGGAGCGCTCGATTTCGGCTGGCCGCCGCGAGAGGTCGAGATCGAGATCGTCGCGCACGAGTCGGGCGTATCGCCGCAGCTCGCCGCGCAGCTGGTGTCGATTGGTGAGCGGGCGCGGAACCTGAAAGGGCACGGCCTGGACGAGGGAATCTCAACCCGAATGTTGATCTATGCCGGCTCGCTCGTGGCTCAGGGCGTCGACCCCGTATCGGCTTGCAGCGTCGCGCTGGTGCGTCCGATCACGGACGATGCGGACATGCGCGACGCGCTCGACGCGACCGTCAAGACGTTCTTCTGAAGAGCGATGTCCTTTCTGTGCGTGCTCACGGCGCTGTTTCTGGAGCAGCTGCGCCCGCTGACGCATCCGAGCGTACTCGAGCTGTCGTTCACGCGTTATGCCGGACGGCTGGCGCGCGACTTGAACGCCGGTCAGACGGTACACGGCACGATCGGCTGGCTGGTGGGCGTTCTGCCCTGGGTCGCTCTTGCGCTCGTCGTGCATTATCTGCTTTCCGCTCTGGGTCCCCTGTTCGCGTGGGCCTGGGCTGTGGCGGTGCTGTACGCGTGCATCGATTTCAAGCCGATGCTGCGAGAGTATTCCGCCATCATCGAGGCCTTGCATGCAGGAGAATTGGAACGTGCGCGCGACTTGGTCCAGCGCTGGCGCGGTGAGTCTGCCCAGCAATACAGCGAGAGCGACATCGCACGCGTCGCGATCGAAAGCGCGTTGCTTCGTGCGTATCGAGACTTGTTCGCCGTCGTCGCCTGGTTCGTGGTGCTGCCCGGACCGGCGGGGGCGGTCTTGTACAAGCTGTCGGCTTTGCTGGCCGACGAGTGGGGGCGGCGCAAGGACGAGGATTTTCACGCCTTCGGTCAGTTTTCGTCGCGCGCTCTGGGCGTGTTGGACTGGGTTCCGGTAAGGCTCACGGCAATCGGGTTCGCCATAGCAGGCGATCTGGAGGACGCTTTGCAGTGCTGGCGCGCGCAGCCCGCCGCGTGGTCCGATCCCGAGCTCGGCATCGTGCTCGCGAGCGGCGCAGGGGCGCTCGGGGTGAGGCTCGGAGGACCTTTGCCCAGAGGGGCTGGCGCGGACTATCGAGCTCAGCTGGGAACAGGAGACGAGCCGGACACCAACTACATGCAGAGCGCAGTGGGCCTCATCTGGCGCACGCTGGTGATCGGGATGATCGTCTTGCTGCTGGTGACGCTGGCGCGCTGGGTCGGGATCTGAATCGGAACGCGCTTCGGGCGGGAGCCCCGATGCAGCGATGCGGCGGTCTTACTTAGCGCTCTTCTTCAGCACGCCCACGAGGCTGCGCATGGCACGGTCGAAGAGTGGCACGGATTCGAGCGCAATCGCCCGGCCCGTCCGGAAATCTCGCGTCAGCTGATACAGCGAGTACTCCCCAACTTTGACACCGTGACGATTAACGAACAGGTAGGTGCCTTTGACCGGGCTCACGTAGGAGAGCTTGGCTTGAAGGCGTCGGTCCTCGTCTCGGAACTCGACCCAGTCGCCGGCCTTGAGATCGGTGACGAGCTGGCCGTATTGGTCGTCGTCGGCGCTGGGCTTGGGCCGAGGCGCGGCCTGGCCTAACTCAGCGGAGACCTCCGAGTAGCCGGGCAGGTCGGGCAGGCTGATTTCCTCGACTTCGATCTCGCCCTCGCCAAAGGGATTCTTGATCTTGATGTTGGAGAAGTCAGGCGCTGCGGTCGCCGGCTCGGCGTCTTCGTCGACGTCGGATCGAATCGTTTGCGGCGCATCGCCTGCGACTTCGTGAGTCGCTGACGGGCTCGAAGGGGCGGCTGCTGGTGGCGCCGGCTCGAGCTGCGGGGAGGTACCGATACTGTCCGACAAGGTCGGCACGCGCTCCATCTGTCCGACGCTGACTTCGCCTGCGGGCACGGCGGCATGCGCGGACCTTTGCACCGAGCCCGTGCTGATGACCCTGGTGTGCAGCCGCATGAGCCGGGCGAAGAACTGCCGGCGCCGATCGGCTTCGGTCGCGATCGCCTGCAATCCCGCGTTTACCCGCTTGAGCAAGCCAGCCAGTAGAGCAGCCAGCTTGCGGCGCTCTTCGATAGACTGCTTCTGCTTGACGCTCCAGATGAGCAGATCCATCGTCTCCAGCGCGCTCTTCCAGGCGTCGCTGTCTTTGCCGTGACGCGCGTGTGCGAGCAGCAGCAGCTTCACCCACTCGTCGGCCAGGAACTTGAGGATCAGC
>DASPUW010000075.1:0-3752 GCA_035622675.1 Burkholderiales bacterium
ACCATGTCGGCTTTGTTCAGATACACCACGATGTAGGGCACCCCCACCTGGCGCGCGAGCAAGATGTGCTCGCGCGTCTGCGGCATCGGCCCATCAGCGGCCGACACCACCAGCACCGCCCCGTCCATCTGCGCCGCTCCCGTGATCATGTTCTTCACGTAGTCCGCATGCCCCGGACAGTCCACGTGCGCATAGTGCCGGTTCGCCGTCTCGTACTCCACGTGCGCGGTGTTGATGGTGATCCCGCGCGCCTTCTCCTCCGGCGCGTTGTCGATCTGATCGTACGCCTTGGCCTCCCCACCGTACTTCTTCGACAACACTAAGGTGAGCGCCGCCGTCAGCGTGGTCTTCCCATGGTCCACGTGCCCTATCGTCCCAACATTCACGTGCGGCTTGGTTCGCTCAAACTTGCCTTTAGCCATGATGATTCCTTTCTACTTCTTGTCCTTGTCCAGACGGTTGATGATCGCGTCTGCGACGCTCTTGGGCGCCTCAGAATAGTGTTTGAACTCCATGGTGTAGGTGGCGCGTCCCTGCGACAGAGAGCGCAGGGTGGTGGAGTAGCCGAACATCTCCGCCAGCGGCACCTCAGCTTTCACCACCTTGATCCCACCAGGTTGTTCGTCCATGCCCTGAATCATGCCCCGCCGCGACGACAGATCCCCGACCACGTTGCCCATGAACTCCTCGGGCGTCTCCACTTCGACCGCCATCATCGGCTCCAGCAGCACCGGACCGGCCTTGCGCATGCCGTCCTTGAACGCGATCGAGCCCGCCATCTTGAAGGCCTGCTCGGACGAGTCCACCTCGTGGTAGGAGCCGTCGTACAGGGTGACCTTCACGTCGACCACCGGGTAACCGGCCAGGACGCCGCTCGTCAGCGAGTCGGCCACGCCTTTCTGGACCGCGGGAATGTATTCACGCGGCACCGAGCCGCCCTTGATCGCATCGACGAACTCGTATCCCTTGCCCGCGGGGTTCGGCTCCAGCTTGAGCCACACGTGGCCGTACTGGCCCTTCCCGCCGGACTGCTTGATGAACCTGCCCTCGCTGTCGACCTTCTTCTTGATCGCCTCGCGGTAAGCGACCTGCGGCTTGCCGACGTTGGCCTCGACGCTGAATTCCCGCTTCATGCGGTCGACGATGATCTCGAGGTGCAGCTCGCCCATGCCCGAGATGATGGTCTGCCCTGACTCGTCGTCGGTGCGCACCCGAAAAGAGGGATCCTCCTGCGCCAGCCGCCCGAGCGCAACGCCCATCCTCTCCTGGTCCGCCTTGGTCTTCGGTTCGACCGCCTGAGAGATCACTGGCTCCGGGAACTCCATCTTCTCCAGGATGATGACCTTGTTGGGGTCGCACAGGGTGTCGCCGGTGGTGGCCTCTCTCAGGCCAACCGCGGCGGCGATGTCGCCCGCGCGCACCTCCTTGATCTCCTCGCGCTGGTTCGCGTGCATCTGGAGGATGCGGCCCAGACGCTCCTTCTTGCCCTTGATCGGGTTATAGACCTGGTCACCCGAGCTCACCACGCCCGAATACACGCGGAAGAAGATCAGCTGACCCACATATGGATCAGTCATGATCTTGAAGGCGAGCCCGGAAAACGGCTCGTCATCGCTCGGCCGGCGCTCGCCCGCCTGCCCGTTCTCCAGCACGCCTTTCACCGGCGGGATATCGATCGGCGCCGGCAGGTAATCGACCACGGCATCCAGCATGGCCTGAACGCCCTTGTTCTTGAATGCCGACCCGCACAACATCGGCACGATCTCGCCGCCCACTGTGCGCAGGCGCAAGCCGCGCTTGATATCTGCAGCTGAAAGGTCGCCCTTTTCGAGGTAGTGGTTCATCAGCTCTTCGTTGGCTTCGGCCGCCGCTTCGACCATCTTCTCGCGCCACTCCTGCGCCAGGTCCTCGAGGGCGGCCGGGACCTCCCGGAACTCGAATTTCATGCCGAGCGTGCTGTCGTCCCAGTAGATCCCCTGCATGCGAACCAGATCGACCACGCCTTCAAACTTGTCCTCGGCGCCGATCGGCACCTGAATCGGGATGGGATTGGCCTGCAGACGCTCGCGCATCTGGCGATAGACCTTGAAGAAATCGGCTCCCACGCGGTCCATCTTGTTCACGAAAGCGAGGCGGGGCACCTTGTACTTGTTGGCCTGACGCCAGACCGTCTCGGACTGGGGCTGCACTCCGCCCACGGAGTCATACACCATGCACGCGCCGTCCAGCACGCGCATCGACCTCTCGACCTCGATGGTGAAATCCACGTGGCCGGGGGTGTCGATGATGTTGATGCGGTGCTCCGGATACTTGCCCTCCATCCCTTTCCAGAAGCAGGTGGTCGCTGCGGACGTGATGGTGATGCCGCGTTCGCGCTCCTGCTCCATCCAGTCCATGACCGTCGCGCCGTCGTGCACCTCGCCCATCTTGTGCGACACGCCCGTGTAGAACAGGATGCGCTCTGTGGTCGTGGTCTTGCCGGCATCGATATGCGCGCTGATACCGATGTTGCGATAACGGTCGATGGGCGTGACGCGTGGCACGGTGGAATCCTGCGGCCTCAGAACCGGTAATGGGAGAACGCCTTGTTGGCTTCCGCCATCCGGTGTACTTCCTCGCGCTTCTTCATCGCGCCGCCACGCCCCTCGGCCGCCTCCTGCAGCTCGTTGGCCAATCTCGCAGCCATCGACTTCTCCGCGCGTTTGCGCGCCGCATCGCGCAGCCAGCGCATCGCTAGCGCGGTGCGGCGCACCGAGCGCACTTCCACTGGCACCTGGTAATTGGCCCCACCGACGCGGCGGCTCTTGACTTCGACCATGGGGCGGATGTTCGAAAGCGCGGTGGAGAAGACCTCCAGCGGATCTTTGCTACCCTTCTTGGCGATCTGCTCGAAGGCGCCGTACACCATGCGCTCGGCTACCGATTTCTTACCGCGCGTCATCACCACGTTGATGAACTTGGCCACGTCCTGACTGATGTACTTCGGGTCGGGCAGGACTTCCCGTTTGGGCACCTCTCTGCGTCTCGGCATAGCGTCGTTTCCTCGGGTCGACTGACAGGATGATGCGGCTGCGACCTAGGCCGCCTTGGGACGCTTGGCCCCGTACTTGGAGCGCCCCTGCTTGCGGTCTTTGACGCCCTGGGTATCAAGACTGCCCCGGACGATGTGGTAACGCACGCCCGGCAGGTCCTTGACGCGCCCGCCGCGGATCAGGACCACCGAATGCTCCTGCAGGTTGTGCCCCTCGCCACCGATGTAGCCGATCACCTCGAAACCGTTGGTGAGCCGGACCTTCGCCACTTTGCGCAGAGCCGAGTTGGGCTTCTTCGGTGTGGTGGTGTAAACGCGCGTGCACACGCCGCGTTTCTGCGGGCAGTTCTCCAGCGCAGGGACCTTGCTTTTCGGGCGCTTGGCGACCCGCGGTTTGCGTACGAGTTGATTGACTGTCGGCATCCTGCGGCCCCTTAACTTTCTGAATTGATAGCGCTGTCTATCCTGACTCGCGGGCGCGGACGCAAAGTTTGCATCCCGTACCCGCCGCCCGCCGTGCGGGCCTGGACGGCCGCAAAGAGTCCGGCCGACACCACAAAATCCTCAACACAAAAAATCGAGGACGGCAGATGCCGTCCCGATCGCACCAACCGTCTAACACCCGCGCCCGGGGAAGCTCGCCGGACGGTCGGGAAAAAGACGCGAGATTTTATGGCCCTAGCAGAGGAGTGTCAAGCGAATGGGGCCGGGACGGCAAACC
>DASPUW010000076.1:0-6424 GCA_035622675.1 Burkholderiales bacterium
GGTGACGAGCCAGGTGAGCCAGCTGGTCTTGCAGGCGTTGAAACGACGCAAGGGCCTGCACTTGCGAGCGGTCCAGCGAAAACCCATGGCCACGGGCGATGCGGTCGAACTCGCCCACTACCCCACCTGTACCCGCGTCGACCAGCGCTGGGCTCGCTTGCGAAAACGCGCTGCTCATCGCGGTCGCGGCCCGGTGTGCTAGTAGTTGATCGCGCGCTTGTGCACCCCGAGCGCCGCCTCGTGCATGGCTTCGGAAAGTGTCGGATGAGCATGCACGATGGACGCGATGTCTTCGCTGCTGGCGCCAAACTCCATCGCCACCACGGCCTCCGCGATGAGCTCCGACGCGTACGGGCCGATCACGTGTACGCCCAGAATACGGTCGGTGTTGGCGTCCGCCAGCATCTTCACGAACCCGGCCGTCTCGCCCAGCGCCCGTGCGCGGCCGCTCACATTGAACGGAAAATGCCCGGCGCGATATTGCACTCCCGCCTGTTTCAATTGCTGCTCGGTTTTGCCCACCCAGGCGATCTCGGGCGAGGTGTAGATCACCCAGGGGATGGTCTCCAGATTTACTTTGGCATCCCGCCCAGCGATGGTTTCCGCCACCGCCACTCCCTCTTCCGACGACTTGTGAGCGAGCATCGGGCCGCGAACGACGTCGCCGATGGCGAAGACGTGCGGACGATTGGTGCGATTGCGCTCGTCGACCTCGACGAAGCCGCGTGCGTCGAGCTTGAGACCGACCGTCTCTGCGCCGAGGCCGGCTGAGTTCGGCACCCGGCCGATGGCGACGATGATACGGTCGTAATCGTTCGCCAGCGTGTTGCCATCCTTGTCCTGCCACGTCACGCTGACGCTCTTCGTCCCGTTCTTGACCGGACCGACTTTCACGCCGGTGTAGATTTTCAGGTCGAGCTCACCATTGAAGACACGGAATGCCTCTTTCGCCACTTGTTCGTCGGCGGCGGGAAGAAACGCTGGCAACGCTTCCAGAACGTTCACGTCCGATCCGAGGCGCTTCCATACGCTTCCCATCTCGAGGCCGATGACTCCGGCGCCGATGACGCACAGGCGCTTCGGCACCTCGGTGAACGACAACGCTCCCACGTTGTCCATGATGCGCTCGTTGTCCACCGGCGCTTCGGGCAGCTCGCGAGCGAGCGAGCCGGTCGCGATGATCACGTGTGCAGCTTCGATCGTTTGCACGTTATCGCCGTCGCGCACCTCGATGCGGTAGCGCTCGCCGACTCCCGCGAAGCGGCCGCGGCCATGCAACGAAGCGACTTTGTTCTTGCGGAACAGCGCCGCGATGCCGGCAGTGAAGTCGCCGACGATCTTGTCTTTGCGCGCGAGCATGGTGGCGAGGTCGAAGCTCACGCCCTGCACTTTGATGCCGTGCCCGGGGAACTTGCGCAGCACGCGTTCGTAGTCCTCGGAAGACTCGAGCAGCGCCTTGGATGGGATGCAACCGACGTTGAGGCACGTGCCGCCCAGGCTCGCCTTGCCGTTGGGGTTTTTGAAGTCGTCGATGCACACCGTCTTCAGGCCCAGCTGAGCGGCCCGGATGGCCGCCGTATAGCCGCCGGGGCCCGCGCCGATCACGGCGACGTCGTAGGTTTGCGCCATTTGAGTTCTAGTGAAGGGTCAAGAGTGAAGGGTGAAGGGTCGAGGAGAACGAGGAAGTTACCCTTCGCCCTTCACGTTCACCCTTCACTGCGTTTACAGGTCCAGCAGCATGCGCGCCGGGTCCTCCAGCGCGTCCTTGATTGCCACCAGCGACAGCACCGCCTCGCGTCCATCGATGATGCGATGGTCGTAGGACAACGCCAGGTAGTTCATCGGACGGATCACGATCTGCCCGTTTTCCACCACCGGCCGCTCCTTCGTGGCATGAATGCCGAGGATGGCGCTTTGCGGCGGATTGATGATGGGGGTCGACAGCATCGAACCGAACACCCCCCCGTTGGAGATGGAGAAGGTCCCTCCCGTCAACTCCTCGATGGCAAGCTTACCTTCCTGGGCACGCTTGCCGAAATCGGCAATCGCCTTCTCGATATCGGCGAGCGACAGCTGGTCGGCGTCTCGGATGATCGGCACCACCAGGCCACGCGGGCTCGCCACCGCGATGCCGATGTCGAAATAGCCGTGGTAGATGATATCGGTGCCGTCCACGGAAGCGTTGACCACGGGATACTTCTTCAGCGCGTGCACCGAGGCTTTGACGAAGAACGACATGAGCCCGAGCCGCACCCCGTGGTCCTTCTCGAACCGCTCCTGATACTTCTTGCGCAGCTCGAGGACCGGCTGCATGTTCACTTCGTTGAAAGTGGTGAGGATCGCCGCCGTGGACTGCGACTGTACCAGCCGCTCCGCGATGCGCTGACGCAGTCGCGACATCGGGACACGCTGTTCCGGCCGGTCGCCGGGCACGCGTTCCACGTCCACCGGGACCGGAATAGGGACCGGGGCTGCGCTCTTCGCAGCGGGCTCGGCTGCGGGTTGAGGCAGCTTGGCCAGAACATCCTGTTTGGTGACACGGCCGCCCCGGCCCGTGCCCGGCACCGTGCTGAGGTCGACCTTGTTCTCGGCTGCCAGCTTGCGCGCAGCAGGTAGCGCGATGGGCTCGACCGGTGCGCGCTTCGCCTCCACCGTCTTCGGTTCTCTGCCGACGACCGAAACGACCGGGGCCGGCTTGGGCACCGCGGGTGCTTTGGCGTCGGTGTCGATCGTCGCGATCACCTCGTTGCTCACCACCGTATCGCCGTCGCTCTTGACGATCTTCGCGAGCACGCCGGCCTGTGGCGCCGGCAGCTCGAGCACGACCTTGTCGGTCTCGATGTCGATCAGGTTCTCGTCGCGCTGCACATACTCGCCCTGCTTCTTGTGCCACGCGAGCAAGGTCGCTTCCGAGACCGATTCGGACAGCTGGGGAATCTTTACCTCTATCAGCATGTGCTCTCCGAGGGAATACCTGCGGCGTCAGACGCCGTGAGTCAGTGCCGCATCCACGACGGCCTTCTGCTGTTCGTTGTGCAAAGCCATGTAGCCCGCCGCAGGCGACGCCGACGACGGGCGCAGGGCATAGCTCAGCCGCTGGGCGGGCAAGAGGTGGCGCAGCAGGTAGTGCTGAATGCGATGCCAGGCGCCCTGGTTGCCAGGCTCTTCCTGACACCAGACCACTTCGCGCGCGTTGCTGTAGCGCTCGATCTGCGCCTTGAATTCATCGTGCGGGAAAGGATAGAGCTGCTCGAGGCGAACGACGGCGATATCCGTGATGCCCCGCTCGCGCCGGGCCGCCCGCACGTCGTAGTAGATCTTGCCGCTGCAGAACACGACGCGCTTGACCGCGCTCGGATCGAGATTGTCCGACTCGCCGATCACGGGCTGAAAGCCACCCGCCGCCAGCTCCTCGAGGCTCGACACCGACTCCTTGTGGCGCAGCATGCTCTTCGGGCTGAAGATGATCAAAGGCTTGCGGAAGGTGCGCAGCATCTGACGCCGCAGCATGTGGAACATCTGCGCCGGGGTAGAGGGCACGCAGATCTGCATGTTGTAATCAGCGGACAGCTGCAGGAACCGCTCCAGACGCGCAGACGAGTGTTCGGGGCCTTGGCCCTCGTAGCCGTGCGGCAGCATCAACACCAATCCGCACATGCGGCCCCACTTAACCTCGCCCGAAGCGATGAACTGGTCGACCACGACCTGCGCACCGTTCACAAAGTCGCCGAACTGAGCTTCCCACATCACCAGCTCGTTGGGCTCCGCGGTCGCATAGCCGTACTCGAAGCCGAGTACAGCCTCCTCCGACAGAACGGAGTCGATCACGACGAAATCGGGCTGGTTCTCTGCAATGTGCTGCAGCGGCACCCAGGTGCCGGCGTCCCAGCGCTCGCGCGCCTGGTCGTGCAGCACCGCATGACGATGGAAGAAGGTGCCGCGCCCGCTGTCCTGGCCGGAGATGCGCACCGCGTACCCGTCCTTGAGCAGCGCGGCGTATGCAAGATTCTCGGCCATGCCCCAGTCGAGCGGGAGCTGGCCCTGCCCCATCTGACGGCGGTCGGCGATCACCTTCTCGACGCGCGGATGCAATTTGAGCTCCGGCGGCACGGCAGTCAGCTTGTCGGCCAGGACCTTTAATTCCGGGAGCGGCACCGCGGTGTCCACTTTCTGAGTCCATTTGGCGCCCTTGAATTTCTCCCAGTTGACCGCATAGGGCGGCCGGTAGTTGGACAGGATCGTCTTGTTGGTGTGGTAACCCCCATCGAGGGCCGCCCGGTAGCTCGCGATCATCTGCTCCGGATCCTCCGGCTGAATCACGCCCTGCTCCACCAGCCTGTCGGCGTACAGCTTGCGCGTGCCTGAATGCTGCGCGATCAGCTTGTACATCAGCGGCTGCGTCACCGCCGGATCGTCCTGCTCGTTGTGTCCGTGCCGCCGGAAGCAGACGAGGTCGACCACCACGTCCTTCTGAAACTGCGCGCGGAAGTCGAGGGCGATCTCGGTTGCCAGCACCACGGCCTCGGGGTCGTCGCCATTCACGTGGAACACGGGCGCCTCGATCATCTTGACCACGTCGGTGCAGTACAGCGTCGAGCGGACATCGCGGGTATCGGAGGTGGTGAAGCCGATCTGGTTGTTGACGATGATGTGCACGGTGCCACCGGTCCGGTAGCCGCGCGTTTGCGAGAGATTGAGGGTCTCCATCACGACGCCCTGGCCGGCAAACGCCGCGTCGCCGTGGATCACCACGGGCAGCACCTGCCGCCCGTCGCGGTCGCGGCGCCGGTGCTGACGCGCGCGGACCGATCCTTCGACCACCGGATTGACGATCTCCAGATGCGAGGGATTGAACGCCAGCGTCAGGTGCATGGGACCACCCGGCGTGATGATGTCCGAGGAGAAACCCATGTGGTACTTGACGTCGCCCGCCGGAAAACTGTCAGCGTGCTTGCCCTCGAACTCGGAGAACAGATCCTTGGGCATCTTGCCCATCGTGTTCACGAGCACGTTGAGCCGCCCGCGATGGGCCATGCCGATGACCGTCTCCTGGATGCCCTTCTCGCCGGCACGCTGCAGGAGGCTGTCGAGCAGTGGGATCAGGCTGTCTCCGCCTTCCAGGGAGAAGCGCTTCTGACCGACGTAGCGGGTGTGCAGGTACTTCTCGAGCGTCTCGGCTGCAGTGACCCGTTCTAGGATGTGACGCTTCTGATCTGGCGGGAAGCTCGGGGCGGAACGGACGGTCTCGAAGCGCGCCTGTATCCACCGCTTCTGGGCCACGTCGCTCATGTACATGTATTCGATGCCGATCGAACCGCAGTAGGTTTCGCGCACCGCCCGCAGGATTTCGCGCAGCGGGAGCTGGTCGGGGCCAACCAGCGACCCGGTGTTGAACACCGCATTCATGTCGACTTCGGTCAGCCCGTAGTAGGCGGGATCCAGCTCGGGCACCTCCGGCTTGGGGAAGCGCTTGAGCGGGTCGACGTTGGCGTGCCGCAATCCCAGGAAGCGGTAGGCGTTGATCAGTTGCAGCACCGACACCTGTTTGCGCTCGGCCGAGGCGACTGCCGCGGTCGGCGCATGTCCCTCCCCGCCCGGCCGGCTGTACGCGAGGCGCACGAAGGCATCGCGAATCGGCTGGTGAGCGACGTCGCGCACGCCCGGCTGCTGCAGCTGATCGAACCACCGCCGCCACTGTGCCGGCACCGACTCCGGGTTCTCTAGCCAGGCCTCGTACAGCTCCTCGATGAAGGGCGCGTTGCCGCCGAACAGATAGGAAGTACTCAGCGATTCCTTCATGCGCGCGGACATGTCTTGCCTCCGAGGGCTTGCGACAACTCTAGATGGGGTTAGGCGCCGGCGGGTTCAATTCCGGCATGCGCCGGGCCGCACCACTCGCCGGCGGGATCGAGGTGTGCAGGTACGCGGAGCAGTCCTGCACTGGTCAATCTCGCGTCCGCATCGAGCGGCGGGTCAGGTCCGCATGGCGATCGGAACCACGTCGCGCTTCGTCGAACCTACGAAGAGCTGGCGCGGCCGTCCGATCTTCTGATCCGGGTCAGCGATCATCTCGTTCCACTGCGCCACCCAGCCTACGGTCCTGGCCAGCGCGAAGACGGCCGTGAACATGCTGGTCGGGATGCCGATCGCGCGCTGCACGATACCCGAGTAGAAGTCGACGTTGGGATACAGCTTTTTGTCGACGAAGTACTCGTCTTCCAGCGCAATGCGCTCGAGTTCCAGGGCCAGCTTGAACAGGCGATCGTCGTGCAGACCGAGCTCACCCAGCACCTCGTGGCAGGTTTCGCGCATGAGCTTGGCGCGCGGATCGTAGTGCTTGTACACGCGATGACCGAATCCCATCAGCCGGAACGAGTCGTTCTTGTCCTTGGCGCGTTGGATGAACTGGCCGATGCGCGACACG
>DASPUW010000077.1:0-6330 GCA_035622675.1 Burkholderiales bacterium
GGACACTCGAGGTGCTCCGCGCAATTCTCAGGCGAGCGGTAGAGGACTGGGAGTGGCTCGATCGGGCGCCGAAGGTGCGGATGCTGAAGGAGCCTAAGCGGCGGGTGCGCTATCTTACCCACGCCGAGGCTCACAAGCTCCTAACTGCATTGCCGTTGCATCTGGCGGATATGGCGGCGTTCACGCTGGAGACGGGACTCAGGCGAGCCAACGTCACTGGTCTGCAGTGGTCGCAGGTGGACTTGGAACATCGACGTGCCTGGATACATCCCGATCAGGCCAAGACGAGGAAGGCGATTGCGGTGCCGCTGAATCAAGCCGCAGTCGCCATCATCGAGAGGCAGAGGGGGAAGCATCCAACGCACGTGTTCAGCTTCAAGGGCAAGCCCATCACGCAGGTCAGCACCAAGGCCTGGTATCAGGCGTTACGACAAGCCGGAATATCAGACTTCCGCTGGCATGATCTGCGGCACACCTGGGCAAGCTGGCACGTGCAACAGGGCACGCCGATGGCGGTATTGCAGGAGCTGGGCGGATGGGAGAGCGAGGAGATGGTACGACGCTATGCGCACTTCTCGCCCGAGTATCTCAGCCCTTACGCGGATCGCCTGCGAGGTGTGGGAGTGGTGAACGAAAATGCCGATGGCACAAATTTGGCACAGCGCTGAAAAACAAAACGGCTCGCATCTTTGCAAGCCGTTGTTCGGATGGCGCGCCCGGCAGGATTTGAACCCACGACCCCCTGGTTCGTAGCCAGGCGGTCGTCCGACGTTGGTGGTCGCCGTTCATGCCGGCTCACCAGCCGGCTTGTATCAATCGGTCGTCGCCAAATTCAAATCCAGCTGCGTCGCAGCAGCAGTGCGGCGCGTGAGCTCCGCATCATTGCGGGTCGCTTCGATGCCGGCTAGATACTCAGGCGTCACGTCGCCGGTAATGTAGACACCGCTGAAACAAGATGCTTCGAAGCTGCGGACCTTGGGGTTGACGGACCGGCAGTCTTCGATCAACGCGACCAGGTCTTGGTAGATCAGGCGGTCGGCGCCGATCTCGCGCGCGATTTCGTCGTCGGTGCGGCCGTTGGCGATGAGCTCTTTCGAGCTCGGCATGTCGATGCCGTACACGTTGGGGTAGCGCACCGGGGGCGAGGCGGAGGCGAAGAAGACCTTATTCGCACCGGTATCACGCGCCATCTGGACGATCTCACGGCTGGTGGTGCCGCGCACGATGGAGTCGTCCACGAGTAGCACGTTCTTACCCTTGAACTCCATCCCGATGGCATTGAGCTTCTGACGCACGGATTTGCGCCGCACCGCCTGCCCCGGCATGATGAAAGTGCGGCCGATGTAGCGATTCTTGATGAAGCCTTCGCGGTACGGCACATCAAGGTTCTTAGCGAGCTCCATGGCCGAGGGACGGCTCGAGTCCGGAATCGGAATCACGACGTCGATGTCGAGGTCCTTGTGCTCGCGGCGGATCTTGTGGGCCAGGCTCTCGCCCATCCGCAGCCGCGTCTCGTAAACCGAGATGCCGTCGATGACGGAGTCGGGGCGCGCGAGATACACGTACTCGAAGATGCACGGGTTGAGCGACGGATTGGCCGAGCATTGCTTGCTGTAGAAGTGGCCGTCCTGATCGATGAAAATCGCTTCGCCCGGCCCGACATCGCGAATCAGCTGAAAACCCAGCGTGTCGAGCGCGACGCTTTCGGAGGCGACCAGGTATTCGACGCCTTGTTCGGTCAGCGTGCGTCCCACGACCAGCGGGCGGATGCCGAACGGATCGCGGAACGCGAGCAGTCCGTAGCCCGCGATGCTGGCCACCACGGCGTAGGCGCCCCGGCAGCGTCTGTGTACGCCACCTACTGCGGCAAAAATCGTGTCCGCATCCAACTCGTAGCCACTCGCGCATTCCTCCAGCTCGTGGGCCAGCACGTTCAGTAAAACTTCCGAGTCGGAGCTGGTGTTGACGTGGCGCAAGTCTTGGCGGAACAGGTCGCGCTTGAGCTGCTCGGAGTTGGTTAGGTTGCCATTGTGACCGAGCACAATGCCGAATGGCGAGTTGACATACAGCGGCTGCGACTCGGCGGCATTCTCGGCTGACCCCGCGGTGGGATAGCGGCAATGCGCGATGCCTACGGTGCCCTGCAGGTTGCGCATGTCGCGCGTGCGGAACACGTCGCGCACCATGCCACCGCCCTTGTGCATGTGGAACGTGCTACCTTCGGCGGTGACCATGCCGGCGGCATCCTGCCCGCGGTGCTGTAGAACAAGGAGCCCGTCGTAGAGGAGCTGGTTGACGGGAGACTTAGCGACGACGCCGATGATTCCGCACATAGGACCCCTCACCCCGACCCTCTCCCGCGAGGGGAGAGGGAGATAAACGTCTTACTTCATGCTGCGCATGCAACATCTCTTGCAACCACCCCGTCACGCTTCGCGTGACACCCCTCCTTGAAAAGAAGGGGGAAACCCCTTACTACCCCTGCTACCCGCCACTCGGGCACCTCGCGGCTTGCGCGCGTGAGTATAGTCGAACCACTCTGTGCTCACTCGAAGTGGATGCGCTCGGAGAGCGCATCGGGTAGCCAGGGGCGAATATGCTTGGCGAGCGTCACAAGCGGCGGACTGGAAAGCGCGTGCCGCCACGCCTTCTGTTTCGGCAAAGGCGTCATGCCCGCCATCAGCACCAGCACCTCGACGATCACGATCCCGCGCAGGAGCCCGAAAACCATGCCCAACCCGCGATCCCACTGCGAGAGCTTCGAGCGGCGCACGAGCTTGGTGACCGCGATGGTAATCAGCGCAAACACGAGCAGCGCCACCAGCATCACGCCGGCGAAGGTCAAAGCGAAGCGCAGCCACGGGTGAGAGAGCGATTCCGGCAGCAGGGCAGATAACATGGGGGCGAGGTGCAGCGCGATCAAGAACGCGCCCACCCACGAGGCGAGCGACAGCACTTCGCGCACGGCGCCCCGATACAGCCCGACCAGCACCGACACGACGATGACCAGGAGGGCGGCATAGTCGAACGCCGTCATGGGGCCTGCTCCGCGCGCCGATCGCTCATTCCCCCATCGGCACCACCTTGGCGTCGCTCGCGCTCACGGGCATGAGCTTGAGCTCGCGCAGCCGCTCGCGCGCTTTCTCCGCGGCGTCCATGGTGGGGTAGGGGCCGGCGCGCACGCGCGTTCTCGTTCCCTGTGGCGTTTTCACCGGTTCGGTGTACGCGGGGAACTTCTGCGCCTTGAGCTTTTGCAGCAGTTGCTTGGCGCTGGCGGGCTTGCCGTATGCCCCGAGCTGGATCACGAAGCCTTCTCGTGTTTGTGCGGCGGGCTTCGACGCAGAAGCGGGCTCCGGCTTCGGGGCAGGCACAACGGGCGGCGAGATCGCCACCTCGGTCTCAGCGGGCGATGGTGGTTTCGCCTGAGCAGGTGGTGCGGGCGGTGGTTGCGCGGCGGGCTGCTGCTGCGCTGGTGGTGCTGCTAGAGGCGTCGCAGCGGGAGGATTGGGAGGCGTCTGCTGTCCTGGAATCGGCGGAATGCGAACGTCGATGTCTTGCACCGGCTGCTTGTGCTCGGTGTGGTCCAGGAACATGGGCACGACCACGATCACAAGCAGCACGAGCACGATTGCACCGACCAGGCGGCGGCGTGCGCGTTTTCGGAGCTGGAGCTCTTCTTCGGAGACGGAGGGTTTGGGCACGGGGAAAGTAGCTACAGTTTATTAGGTACGCATTCCTGAGCACCCCTCACCCTGCCCTCTCCCGCAAGGGGAGAGGGGGACGCTTGTGTCCACTAACGTCATTGTTACGAGACACTTTGATTGAGGGCACGCAGCGCGGCAGCCACAGTGTAGAAGGATCCGAAGACGAGAATTCTATCATCCGGCCCTGCGAGCTCGCGGGCGCGTTGCATAGCGTTGGCGACATCGTCGCAGCGGACCACGGGTGCGGTGACATTCGCGCTGCGCAATGCACTCTCCAAACGCTCGACATCGGCCCCGCGCGGAATCGGCAGCGGCGCAACGAACCACTCCGCGACGAGCGGGGCCAAAGCTGCTGCGACGCCCTCGATGTCTTTGTCCTTAAGCATCGCGAACACGGCGATGGTGCTGCCGCGCTTTTCCAACTGCTTCAGGTTCTCGGCCACGTGCGCAGCGGCGTGCGGGTTGTGCGCCACGTCGAGGACTACCATTGGGCGGCCGGGCAGCACCTGGAACCGCCCGGGCAGCTCGACTTCGACTAGCCCGCGCCGGATTGCGCCGTTGTCTACAGGCAGGCGCTCGCGCAGCGAATCAACCGCAGCCAGTGCTGCGCTGGCATTGGTGAGCTGATAGTCGCCGCGCAACGCCGGGAACGGTAATCCGTCACGTTTGCCCCGCCAGTTCCAGAAGCGCCACTGGACCTCCGCCACGGCGTAACCGAAGTCGCGATCGATCAAGCGCAGGTCTGCGCCAATGTGGTGCGCATGCTCGAGCAAGCTGGCCGGCGGATCGGTCTCTGCCACGATCGCAGGCTTCCCCGCGCGGAGGATGCCCGCCTTCTCGAAACCGATCTTCTCGCGAGTGCTGCCGAGATAGTCGACGTGGTCGATGGCGACGCTGACCACTATTGCGCAATCCGGCTCGAACGCGTTCACCGCATCCAGCCTTCCACCTAGCCCGACCTCTAGCACTGCCGCGTCGACGCGCGCCTCAACGAAAAGCAGCACCGCGGCGAGCGTGCCGAACTCGAAGTACGTAAGCGTTGTATTCCCACGCGCCTGCTCCACGCGCCGGAACGCGTCGACCAGCATGTCGTCGCCGGCTTCGACACCCCCGATGCGCACGCGCTCGTTGTAATACGTGAGGTGCGGCGACGTATAGAGGCCCGTCTCGTATCCGGCGCAGCGCAGGCAGCTCTCCAAAATCGCGCAGGTCGAGCCCTTGCCGTTGGTGCCGCCCACCGTGATCAGTGGGAATGCGGGCGAGAGGCCGAGGCGGTCGCGCACGGCGGCCACACGCTCCAACCCCATGTCGATGGTGGATGGGTGCAGCCGCTCGAGGTAGCTCAGCCACTCGTCGAGGCGGCTGGAGGCAGGGGGAGCGGTGGCGGGATGCAACAATCAGGCGGCAGGCGCGCGCAGCAGCAGCGTGATCAGGGAGACGAGCCGATCGCGCATCTCGCGGCGGTCGACGATCATGTCGACTGCGCCGTGCTCGACCAGGAACTCGGCGCGCTGAAAGCCCTCGGGCAGCGTCTGCTTCACCGTCTGCTCGATGACGCGCGGCCCGGCGAAGCCGATCAGCGCGCCGGGCTCGGCGATGATGATGTCGCCGATCATGGCGAAGCTCGCCGACACGCCGCCCATGGTGGGATCAGTGAGCACGGAGATGAACGGCAGGTGCTCGGCCGCGAGCTGCGTAAGCGCAGCGGTGGTCTTCGCCATCTGCATGAGCGACATCAACCCTTCCTGCATGCGTGCACCGCCGCTCGCCGCGAAGCAGATGAAGGGCAGCTTCTGTTCGATGGCGGACTGCACGCCGCGCACGAAACGCTCGCCCACCACCGAGCCCATCGAGCCGCCCATGAAGCGGAACTCGAACGCGGCCACCACCACCGGCACGCTCTGGATCGCGCCTTGCATCACGACGAGCGCGTCCGCCTCGCCGGTCTCCTGCGAATCGGCGTCAAGCCGTTCGCCGTAGCGCCGCGTATCGACGAATTTGAGGAAATCCACCGGCACCACCTCGGCGCCGATCTCGTAGCGGCCCTCGGGATCGAGCGTGACGTCAAGGCGCTCGCGTGCCGTGATGCGGTTGTGATGCGAGCACTTGGGGCAGACGTTGAGCGATTTCTCGAGGTCCGCGCGGTACAGCACCGCCTCGCACACCTCGCACTTGATCCAAAGGCCTTCGGGGACGGCCTTCTTCGCCGCGCCCGGGCTGCGCTTGATCTTCGGCGGAAGCAGCTTCTGGAGCCAGCTCACGTCACCTCCGGATCATCGGCCGCCGCTCGCAACCAAGCGGCAGTGCGCGAGACACGCTCGCGTTCGCCCTTCATTCATCCATGGCGCGGCGGATTTCGCCGACCAGAGTCTTCACGTTGCCGATCAGCGCGGCGGGCGCGGAACGTTCGATCTCCTGCACCAGGCGGCTGCCGATCACCACGGCGTCGGACACTTGCGCCACTGCTTTCGCGGTCTGCGCATCGCGGATGCCGAAGCCCACGCCGACCGGCAGCTTGATATGCGAGCGGATGCGCGGGATCTTGGCGCCGACTTCCTGGACATCGAGGTTCGCGGCTCCCGTCACGCCCTTCAGCGACACGTAGTAAATATAGCCGCTGGCGACA
>DASPUW010000078.1:0-10931 GCA_035622675.1 Burkholderiales bacterium
CAGCGTGCAGGCGCCGCTGACCTTGATCACCGCGTTCGGGCGCTTGGCGAGCTCCAGCACCTTCGGGAGATCGGCCCAGGGCTGCGGCGGGGCCGGCGGTGTGCGGGGCTGCACGATGCCGAGATGGTCGATGATGAATCGAACATCGGGATGGCGATCGATCAGCGCCGCACCCGCATCGAGATTTCCCCAGCACAAGACGTTGACGGGGAAATCGTAGCGGACGGCTGCGCGCAGGATCCGATCGAAGCCTGGATCGCTCGGGGCACGGTCGCGCCCAAACTCCTTGGTCATCATGATCCGGATGCCGACCGTCCCGGGCGTCTTCTTCCAGTCGGCGATGACCTCGGCCACAGCAGGATCGTCCGGGTCGACCGGCTTGACCAGGGCGAGCCGGCCGGCATGAGCGCGCTGCACCTCCACCGCGTAGCTCGCGTCGTACCGGTACAAGGAAAAGGCAGAGATGAAGATCGCGCCGTCCACGCCGACCTTGTCCATCGCCGCCACCATCTCGTCACCGGTGACGTGATCGGGCCAGTTCGGCACGTTGTGCCAAGGCCGCTTCGGTGTGTTCGCCTCGTACGAGTGAACCTGGGAATCGATGATGGGCATGGGAGCCTCCTCCTTTGTGTTTCGAGGTGAGCGTATCAGAGAACCACCCCGTCACGCTGCGCGCGCCACCCCTCCTTGATCAAGGAGGGGAGAAAGGAATAATTCTCCCCTCCTCATTGAGGAGGGGTGCCCACATCGTGGGCGGGGTGGAGCGCCTGCGTAGCAGGCGGGGTGGTGGGAGAATGACCCACACGCCTAAGTGGGAGACCTCACCATGCAGAACAAACCCGCAGTTGCAATCGTCACCGGCGGAGCCGGTGGAATCGGCGCGGCCGCAGCGAGCGCCATCGCCGCGCGCGGCGCGTATGTGGCAGTGGCCGATCTGCGGCCCGCAGCCGCAGAGGAAACCGCCGCGCGCTTGCGGGGCGACGGGTTCGATGTAGAGGCGGTCGGCGTGGACGTCGGCAGCGAGCCGAGCGTGCGCGCCATGGTGGAAACCGTGCTGTCGCGCCGGGGGCGTATCGATATCCTGGTGAACAACGCCGGCGTGGAAAGCTCGAGCCCATTCATGGAGATCACGCTCACCGAGTACGAGCGCGTGATGCGCGTGAACACGACGAGCGTGTGGCTGTGCTGCCAGGCGGTTATTCCCACGATGCTGCGCCAGGGAAGCGGCTGTATCGTGAACGTCAGCTCCGTGGCCGGCCAGCGCGGCGGCGGACTGCTCGGGACCACTGCCTACGCGACTTCCAAGGGCGCGGTCATTGCGATGACCAAGGGCTTGGCGCGCGAGTTCTCCAAATCCGGCATCCGGATAAACGCGGTGTCGCCCAGCCTCACGATGACCGATCTCGCGCAACGCCAGCTCGACCGCCTCGCCCCTGGCACGCTGGACCGCGTCATCGCGATGACACCGATCGGCCGCGCCGGTCAGGCCGAGGAGATCGCGGCCGTCATCGCCTTCCTCACTTCGGACGACGCGTCATTTGTCGCGGGCCACGTGCTGAACGTGGATGGCGGAACGGCGATGTGAGGGGAGAGGGGGCTAACGCGCGCCCGATGCGAGAAAGCCGCCGTCGACCGGCAGCACGATGCCGGTCACGTACGCTGCCGCATCCGAGGCTAGATAGGCGACCGCCGCGGCAATCTCCTCGGGCGTGCCATAGCGGTTCATCGGTATCGCATCCATGTAGCTTTGCCGGAACTCGGGCGAATGCAGCACGCGCGTCATCGGGGTATCGACGGGACCGGGTGCGACGGCGTTAGCGGTAACGCCGTGCTCGGCGAGCTCGACCGCCATCTGCCGGGTGAGTCCGATGACGGCAGCCTTGGAAGTCCCGTAGCCGGTCCGCCCTACTCCCACCGCGCGCATTCCGGCCACCGAGGCGATATTGATGATCCGTCCCCAGCGCTGCCGGATCATGCGCCGCGCGCCGTGCTGCGCGCACAACAGAACTCCGGTGACGTTGATGGCCAGATGCGCCTGCCAGCTCTCCAGGGGGAACTCCACGAAAGGGAACGTCTTCGCGATGCCTGCGTTGTTCACCACGATGTCACAGCGGCCGCATTGCCGGTCGATCACGTCGAAGGCGGCCGCGATCGATGCGGGATCTCCGACATCGATCCGCAGCGCAGAGGCCGTCATTCCAGCGCCGGTCAGCGTTTCGGCCTTGGCGCGCGCCTCCTTCTCGTCGATGTCGCCGATCAGGACATGCGCGCCGTTCTGCGCGAGCAGATCCGCAATCGCAGCGCCGATTCCCTTTGCCGCGCCGGTGATGAGCGCGACCCGCTTAGCGCTCTGCTGAGATGTCATCGCTGCTCCTGCTCTCGGATCGGAAGGAACGCGAGGCGTTAGTCCGCATATTCAGGCATGTGCGAGGGCCTTCCTGATCTCGCCGATGCTGGCGGGCTCCTTGCCCACCGCGCGGATCACGCCGACTGCCTCTTCGACCAGCTGCACGTTGGTCTGACGGGCGCCGAACGGTGCATCCTCCAGCCCCACGCGGATGTGACCCCCGCGCTCGATGGCATAAGCCATCAGCGGCGTGATGTTCACGTCGAGGCCAGCGATCATCCAGGGCGCGTGCGGCGCTTCGTCTGCGAGCAGGCGCAGAAAGGCGTCGAGCGCATAGGGCCGCGGCGGGAAGCCGAAGCTCAGCCCGTCAGAGAACATGAAGCGGTAGATGCACTGGGGCACCTGCGGGTAGGCGCGTTCGAGCGCCGCGCCCAGTCGCACGAAGCCTGGCTCGTAGAGCGCATATCCCGGATGGAAGCGATAGCGGGTGGCGAGCTCCAAGCCAAGCCGGATGTGGGATTCGGGGTTCGCATACACGAAGCCCTGCTTGCCAGCAGGGATCTCATCCAGGCGTGTGATATTGGTCGAGCCGGGATCGACCACCGCCCATTCCAACAGCCCTCGCTTGGCCAGAGTTTCCGTGTGCGCGAAGCGCTCCTGGGCGGTCATCATGTTGGGTGCGTCTACGCTGCCGGCAAAGGGTAGCGTGGGATACACAACCACGTCCTCCTTCGCGCGGATACCTTCGATAATCGCCGCGTAGAGATCGGCATCGTCCTTCTGCCGGCCGGTCTTCTCGTCGTAGGCGTGTACATGCAGGATCGCCGCACCGGCCTGCGCGCACGCAATGCCCTCAGCCACGATGTCCCGCACCGAGATCGGAATCCCGGGCTGGCGGTCACGCGACCAGGGGCCGTTCAACGATACCTCGAGCCACGTCTTCCCGGGAGTCTCCACTGGCTTGTTTCCTCCCTTCTCACCTCGCCCAGCGACCGGCATCGCACCCAGTCCGCTCGCCAGCACCGACGCGCAGAGCGCGCGCATGAAATCACGGCGGATCACGACAGCCTCCCTGAGTATTTCTCGAGTATCGCCCAGGCTTCGTCGCCGAACGTCGCCCTCCACTTCTTGTAGTACCCCGACTTCGACACCGCGGCCCGGAACACCTCGGGATCGGTGCGGTGAAACTGCAGTCCGAGCTTGGTCAGCTCGGCCTCGGCGCTCTGGCTCACCTTGGCCAGATCTTCGTGCTCACGCATCGCAGCCTCGCTGAAGTTGCGCGCGAGCACTTCCTGCAGGTTCTCGGGGAGCGACTGCCACACGCGCCCGTTGACCAGCGTGAACTGCCCATCCCACATGTGGTTGGTGATCGATATGTACTTCTGCACCTCGTAGAGCTTGGTGATCAGGATCAGCGACAGCGGGTTCTCCTGCCCATCGACGATATGCGTCTGCAGGGCAGAGTACACCTCGGCGAAGTTGATCGACGTGGGCGACGCACCCAGGTGCTGGAATAAGGATCCCCACAGCGGGCTCACCGGCACGCGGATCTTGAAGCCCTTGAGATCGTCCGGAACCAGGATGGGTTTGGTGCTGCTGGTGATCTGCCGGAAGCCAATGTCCCACAGCTTGTCGAAGGCGTGCAGATTCACTTTCGCGATCACGCCGCGCAGGTAGGCGCCGAGATCTCCATCGAGCGCTGCCCAGACCTGAGAGTAGTCCTTGAAAGCGAAGCCGACGCCGTACAGCGCCGTCTGTTTGGCCATCGTGGACAGGACGTTGGTGCCGGACAGCACGAACATCTCCAGCGCGCCGCTCCGCAGCTGAGACAGCATGTCGGAGTCGCCGCCGAGCTGGTTGTTGGGGAACATCCGCACTTCCAGCTGCCCGCCCGATTCTTCCAGGATCTTCGGCAGGATCTCTTTCACCCGCTGGTTGATCGGGTGCGTCATGGGCAGATTGCCCGCGAACTTGAAGCGATACTTCGGACGCGCGGCCGCGGCGCGCGAGCTGATGATCCCGAACAGCGGCAGCGCAGCAGCTGCAAGTACCTGCCGACGCGTGACGCCAGATACCGCCTCTCCCTTGACGGGAGAGGGTCGGGGTGAGGGTGAGACGTGCACGCTGTCAACCGCCATAACCAACCTCGTCACTTCTTCAAGAACCCGATCGAGATCCACGGCACCGCGGCCACAACGATCAGCCCGATCGCTAGCGCGATCATGTAGCCCACGATGGGGCGAATGCCCTCGTTCGGGTTTGTGCGGCCGATCGCACAGGCCGCGTAGTAGCCTACTCCGAACGGCGGCGCGAACAGGCCGATTCCCATAGCCAGGATCACGATCATGGCGTAGTGCACTTGATGCACGCCCATCTGCTTCGCGATCGGAAACAGGAGCGGGCCGAACAGCACGATCGCGGGAATGCCTTCGAGCACGCTGCCCAGGATGATGAAGACCACGATCGACACCACGATGAAGCCAACTCTTCCGCCCGGTATCGCGGCCATCGCCTGCGCGAGATCCTGGGAGAAGCCCGACTGGGTAAGCGACCACGCCATCCCGGTCGCGGCGCCGATGATGAGCAGGATGGCGCCGGAAAGCGCCGCCGTTTCCACCAGCATCGGCATCAGGCGGCGCCAATCGAACTGGCGGTAGATCAGCAGCCCGGCGATGATCGAATACGCGATGCCGATGGTCGAGACTTCGGTCGCCGTAGCCACGCCCCGCACTACTGCGGCGCGGATCACGAACGGCAGTGCGATGGCCGGGGCAGCGATGAGCAGGCTGCGGCCGATCTGTGCGCCGGTTGCGCGCTGCACGTGCGAGAGGTCCTCCTTGCGGTAGCGCCACCACACCAGCGCGCAGAGCGTGAGCCCGAGCACGACCGCAGGCAGCATCCCGCCCGTGAACAGCGACGCGATGGACACGCCGGTCACCGATCCGATCGTGAGCAGCACGAGGCTCGGCGGAATGGTTTCGGTCTGCGCGCCGGTCGCAGAGAGCAACGCTACGAGATCGCCCTTCTTGGCCCCACGGCGCTGCATCTCGGGAAACAGCACCGGTGCGATGGCCGCCATGTCGGCCGCCTTGGATCCGGAGATCCCCGACACCAGGTACATCGAGCCCACAAGCACGTAGTGCAGGCCGCCGCGCACGTGGCCGAGCAGATTTCCGAGGAACGCGACCATCGCGCGTGCCATCCCGGTCATTTCGATGAGCAGGCCGAGAAAGACGAACAGAGGCACGGAGAGCAGGATCAGATGTGACATGCCCTCGTCCATCCGGCCGACGATCGCCGTCATCGGGATCAGGGTGGTGATCGCCAGATAGCCGTAGGTCGCCAGCCCGAAGGCAAAAGCGATCGGCACCCCGGCGAATACGTTGAGCGCAACGATGCCGACAAAGAAGATGAGCAGGTTCTCGTTCTCCAGCTCGAACAGAACGGGCCGCAGCAGCAGGAGAATGCCGATCCCGACCCCGATCACCGCGAGCGCGCCGAGGATATGGCGCCAGCTTCCCGATTCGAGCAGTCGCAGCAGCGCAATGAGCAGCATCAGCGCGCTGCCAACAGGAAGCGCCGCTGCCCGCCATGCGTTGGTGATCTCCAGTGCCGGCGTCGTGATGACCATTTCGTCGTGCGCGAACTGGAACGCCGGATAGACGATGAGCGCGAGAAAGGTCAGTGCGGCGGCGATGGACAGCACTTCGAGGAACGCGCGCATCGGCGGCGACACTTTGCCGACGACGGCGGTCATGCGCATGTGCTCGCCGCGGCGCAGCGCGACGACCGCACCGAGCATCGCCAGCCACAGGAAAAGGATCGAAGCGAGCTCGTCGGACCACAGGAGCGGCCGGTGGAAGACGTAGCGCGACACGACGCCGGCCAGCAGGATCAGGACTTCGACTACCACCAGGAGCGCGGCGACTGCCTCGATCGCAGTCCCTGCTGCAGCTTCGAGCGACACCAGCCACTTCGGCGCACCGACGGCAACTGGTGGCGGGACTGCGGTGGGATCGCCGAATTCAGACTGCGGGTTCATGAGATTTTTCTCCCCTCCTTTTCAAGGAGGGGTAGGCGCGTTGGAGGGCGGAACAGGGATCCCTCTGGGATGTGACCCCGGAAACGCGCCGCCAGGCGTAGGCTACGTGCAACAGTTCCCGGACTTCGGGCTCGTGCAAAATCGATGAAGGAGTCACGGCCTGGCACCGAAGGTGACGGGGTGGTTCAGCAATACGCTTCCTCCACCCCGCCTGCTGCGCAGGCACCCCTCCTCGGAGAGGAGGGGAGATTTCTTTCCTTTTTCTCCCCTCCTTTTCAAGGAGGGGTGGCGCGAAGCGCCAGGGTGGTTGCGCATCACCTCGACACCAACTCGCTCAGCGTCGCCTTCACCTTGGCGCCCACGGCAAGACCCGCGCTGCGCCCCACCGCATTCACGTGCGACAGCACGCCGTTCTCCCACATGTCCATCGAATCTCCGATGCGACCGCTCGTGTGCGCCACCGTCGCCGCGGCGACGCCGCGCTTCTGCAGCATCTCGAGCGCCGCGATGCCGGCGTTGTCCTTGCCCACCCCGGCGTCGTTGAAGATCACCGCCTTGAGCGGCACCTCCAGGGCGAACTCTCCCGAGCTGGTGCCGCCATGCGATGCGCATACCACGATCGCGCCTTCGTCCTCGCGGGTGACTTTGGTGATCGAATCCATCACGATCACGCGGCCGCTGCGCCCCTTCGCCACTTCTTTCTTGAGCATATGTTCCTCCGGAGATTCAGAGCGACGTGATCATGCGGATGTTCTCGGCGATGGCGTCGCGCTCGAACACCTTCTTCCAGTCGGGCGCGAAGATCTCGCTCTTGGCTCGCTCGACCGCCTTGTTCGCGGCGTCTGACATCCGCACCCCGGGCAGCTGGTCGAACAGGATCGCGAGCTCCACATTCAGGTGGCCCAGGATGAAATCACGCGCAGCAGCTTCCGGAACACCGCGCCGCACCGCTTCGTCGGTCGCCTCGCGAATGACGGTCAGGCAGGTCGCGCATACGGTCTCGGACAGGACCGGCTCGAGGATCGCCATCTGATCCACGGTCGCGCGGTGCGAGCGGATCACCGGCGCGTACATGCGCTTCGCCACGTCCTCGGCGAGACCGAAGTGGGCCTCGTTCCCGCGCAGCAGCGCGCACACGATCGCCTGCTTGGCCTTGAGGCCGCCGAAGTAGTCCCGCTTCGCCTCGAGGTCGGTCTCGTCGTTGAAGATCGGCGGGTGGCAGGGATGAGCCACGAAGATCGTCAGATCCTTCCGCACCGGCAGGTGACCGGCAAACGGTGCGGCCGCATCGAGCGCGATCAGGGTGGCGCCCGTCTTGAACTTCTCCGCCAGCTTGGAGGTGACCTTCTCGATCATGTTGTCCGGGATCGCGAGGATCACCACGTCCGCCTGCGGCAGCGAGGCGTCTGCATCCACGCACGTGATGCCGAGCTCCTTGAGCCGATTGCGGCCGGCTTCGCTGACTTCGATGTGGCTCACATCATAGGGTGAGCCGCGGAGGTTGGCCGATACGCGGTAGCCCATCTTGCCGCCCGCGCCTAGAACTGCGACTTTGGTCATGCTGTTTCCTCCTCAGAAGTAATACATTTCTCTCTCCCCTCCTGCCCGAGGAGGGGTGGCTGCGAAGCAGCCGGGGTGGTGGGAGTGTGCTTAGCGAACCACCCCGTCACCTTCGGTGCCACCCCTCCTTGAAAAGGAGGGGAAAAAATCTTTTTAGCCGTCACCCCGCGCCATCCCGAAGTAATCCGCCTTACCCATCTGGCCGCCCTTCAGTGCGATCTCCAGGCCGTCGACGCGCGGATCGTCCGAATAGCCGCGGCACAGCGGAGCGCCAGGCGTCAGCTCGGCGAGCATCTCCAACCCGTACAAGCCCAGCTCCTGCGTCGCGTAGCTCGACGTATCTCCGCCGGCCACCACCACGCGCCGCAATCCAGTGCGGGCGAGCAGGTCGCGCGCGATTCGTCCCAGCGCGCTGCCGAGCAGCTTGGCCGTGTTTCCCGAAGCAGACGCCAGCGTCTCACGCGTGGCGCGGATGCTCGGATCGTCCGGGCCGGCCGCCGTGTACACGACCACGCTCTTGCCGCTCCCCAGCGCCGTGAGCGCGCGCTCGAACAAATCTCTCGCCGTGCTTTCTGCGCTTTGCGACCGGCACAATTCCTCCGTCGGCGCGCGCAGACATTCGAAACCGTGCTGCGATGCCCACTGGATCTGACTGGCCGTCATCGGCGACGCGCTGCCAGAGACCACGACCAGTTGCTTCACAGGCCTGATCGGTGGGAACGTGGCTCGCGCTCCCGGAATCACGCCGCTCGCCCGCCAGTGCGCGCCGAGCGCGTACTCGACGCCGGAGGATCCGATTGCGAAGTGCTGCGCGCGCTGCGCCCGCTGCCAGATCAGCCGGCCCACGGTGCGCATGCTCGAGTCGTCGGCGCAATCGTAAAGCAGCAGATCTGGCTTGCCCTCCAGCTTCCGCGCATGGCGCGCATCGACGCCCGCTTCATCGCCCATGAGCTCGGGCAGGCTCATCAAATCGATGCGGGCCGGGGTCTGGCGAGCGAGATGAATGCGCAGGTCGGCTTCATGCATGGGCGTGACCGGATGGCGCGACATGGTCGGATGACGGTCCAGCCGGAACACCTCGTCGCCGGCGGCGGCGAAGTGGTTGCCGAACACGGTGTAGCGGCGCAGCGGCGGGGCACCCGCCAACACGGAGATCATCGCGCCAGTGAGCTCGTCGCGAACCATGTCGGCAACGTGGCCGATGCTGCCCACCGTGGGCGCCGAGTCGAAGGTGGAGCAGACCTTGTAGTGCGTCAGGGGCGCTTCCAGCGCCCACAGCTCGCGCAGCACGGGCTCGAGTTGCTCGTCCATCTCGGCCGGCGACATCGCGCGGCTCGTGCCGGCAACGCCGATACAACGCAGATCAGGAAATTTGGTGCGAAGGAATGACGGCGAAGGCGGCGACAGGAACAGCACCGTGCGCAGCCCTGAGACCGCAAGCGCCTCCATCGCGTCGGTCGATCCGGTGAAATCGTCGCCGTAGAAGGCGAGCAGCAGCTCCGAGCCGGTCGCCATCAGCCGCGCCCTCCGAATTTGTCGATCGCTGCACTCAGCTCCGGATGGTTCTTAGCGTACCCCTGCAGGCTCGCGCCGGCGAGCGCAGCCTCCCAGCCCTGCTGCATGCTGAGCACGCCCGCGGCGGTTCCGCCGGGATGCGCGATGATGCCTCCCCCGGCCAGATGGACGACATCGATCGTCTTGGTGGCGGCATAGATCGGCAGCGCCGAACCGGCCCACTGTGCCGAGGAGATCGCCGGCATGGCGCGATAGTCGCCGAACATCGGCCGAAGGCAATCGATAATGGAGCTGCCCACCTCTTCGTTGGTCTCGTAGAACTTGCTGTTGAAGCCGCCCACGTGCAGGTGATCCACCCCGGCCGCTCTGCACAGCTTCTGGTACGCGGTAAAGCCGATGCCGAGCAGCGGGTGACGCGACATCGCACCGAAATTGGCGCGGTGGCCGTGGATCGGCAGCTCGGTTTGGCGGCGCACGTGCGCGAGCGCGGCGAAGCCGACGCTGTTGATGTTGATCATCACGCAGGTACCGCCGTGCTGCTTCACCAGGTCGTGCCCGCGCAGCATGTGGTCGACGTCGCCGCTGATGTTGAAGGCGTACATGGCCTGCTTGCCGGTGGCGTCGGCGACGCGCTTGATCTCGGCCATGACCGCCGCGATGCGCTCCGCAAGCGGGAAGTAAGGCGGGTCGGCCTGCAGCTCGTCGTCCTTGATGAAGTCGAGGCCGGCGGATGCGAGTTCGCGCACCAGCTTGCACAGCGCTTCCCTGGACAGACCAATGCTGGGTTTGATGATCGTCCCGATCAGGGGACGACCAAATACCTGCGCGAGCTCGCGCGTGCCTTTGATGCCGAAGCGCGGGCCCGGATAGCGCTCAGCGAACGCCGGCGGGAGCTCGAGGTCCACGAGCCGCAAGCCGGATACCTCCTGCAGCTCGTAGAGATTGCCCGCGACAGTAGCGAGCAGGCTCGGGATCGAAGGGCCGAAGTTGTGCAGCGGAAACGAGATGACGACGCGGCCGCGGCGGTACTCGATGCGGCCGCCGGTCGGGCGTGGCGGCTTGCTCCCGGGCAGGCTCGGGGCGGCAACCGTGTCAAGAGGCTCAATGCGCAGGACCTTGGCGCTGAAGCGCTCTTTCAGCTCGCTGGTCTCGCCGGGGATCGAGACGAATGTGCCGCTCGACTGCTCTCCGGCGATCACCGCCGCGGCATGCTCGAGCGGGTGGGGCGTCTCGATGAAATAAGTCGCGAGGACTCGGTCCTGATCCATGGTCCCTCCCATTGCATGGAACAGCGCTTTTAAGTGAGCAGGATTCTATCCAGTCGAAAGCAAAAAAAGCTTCCGTTTTTCCGATTCTGCGGCGCAGCAATAGAAAAATTTCCCAAAACTTGGCTCAATATCGGAACCAGAAAAAATCTCTCCCCTCCTCTCACGAGGAGGGGAGAAAAAGAATTTTTACAGCCGCTCA
>DASPUW010000079.1:0-4763 GCA_035622675.1 Burkholderiales bacterium
TCGTGCGCGCGGACGCCTTCGTTGCCCTGTACCCGTACCTGAGCAAGGTGGTGCTCCCAGCCGGGGTCGGGGACATGGTTAACAACCGACCGCCTACGGACGTCAATCTGGTCGCGCCCAAGGCCAGCCTCATCGTGCGTAGAGATCTGCATCCAGCAATTCAGTATCTCCTGCTCCAGGCCGCGACGGAGATCCATTCCGGACCTGGGGTGTTCCGCCGCGCGGGCCAGTTCCCCGCCCCGGAGTCGCTCGATCTTCCGCTGAGCGATGAGGCCGCGCAGTTCTACAAGACCGGGCGGCCATTTCTGCAGCGCCACCTGCCGTTCTGGCTGGCGGTGCTCGCGCAGCAGCTGCTCGTCGTGCTCATCCCCGTGCTCGCCGTGCTCTACCCGATGCTGAAGTTCATCCCGGCAGCGTATGGCTGGGCCATGCGACGCCGTGTCTACCGGCTGTACCGTGAGCTGAAGCTCATCGAGGATCAAGCCGGCTCCCCGAGCACGCGGACGAGCTCGGCAAGCGATCTCATCGCACGACTGGAACAGCTGGACGATCGGACCAGTCACTACCGCGTACCCGTCGCCTTCAGACCGCTGCTCTACGCCTTGCGGCTGCACATCGCGCTCGTGCGTCAACGCCTCGAGAGAGGCTGAGCCGCAAACGCAAGTGGTATGTCGGGGCGCACGCGTGCTCACGTCAAACCATCACCGGCCTGGCCTCATTGTCGCAGCAGCGGTTGCGCTCATGTTCGCTGCCGCCGCGGGCTGCTCATCCAAACAGGAGCTGACGCCGCAGCAGCGGATGCAGACCGACCTCGCCGAATACGAAATGCAGGTCCGCAGAATCATCCCCGATCCCGCGCGCGCCGATCAGCTTGTCGCCCTGACCAACCAGTTTCAGGAACTGGCGCAGACGAGCATCGGGAGCATCAATGAATACCGCGCCAAACTGTCGGCCCTGAACTCGAGCTACGAAGCGACGCGGGCCGATTATGAAGCTCTCTTCAACGACCAGGACGCAACGCGCGAGGGGTTCTTCAAGAAAGCCGGCGCCCTGCGCGAGCGGATGGTCGTGTTCACCTCCGACGCGGAGTGGGAACAGCTTCGTGCGCTGCACCTCAAGCTGTTGGAGGCCGACCTGCAGCAGTTAGTCGAGTGAAACCCCTGGACCAGCCTGACCGATTCCAACCGCAACTCGAGTAAGACCCGACATGTTGATCGCTGCCCTCACGGCATTTCTCATAGTCCATTTCAGCGCGCATTCGTCTTCGATGACCGCCCCGTTCGAGCAGACCGCTGCATTGATCAAGCAACACGTGGCGGAGGAGGCGCGCCAGAAGCAGGCGCTGGCGTTGGTTGATCAAATGAAAAGTCAATCGACGAACTACCTGCAGCGGCGAGACAAACTGATCCAGGCACTGGTGGGGCTCACCGCGAAGCGCGCCACGCAGGTGAGCGAGATCGAGAAGGCCGCCCAACCGCTGATCACCGATGACCGCGCGACGGCCGAAAAGCTTCTAGACCTGCGCTTTCAGCTCAAGTCGGTGCTGATGGCCGACGAGTGGGCCCAGGTATTCCCTGCACCGCACGCCAAGCCCGCGTCGATCAAGAAGACGACCGCCCGCTACAGCTCACCACGCGAATTGGGGCCTGGTGTAAGATTGAGCGAGCGCTAGCGATCTCTACACGCGGAGTTGTAGATGGACTGGGGTGGCGTTCGGGTCGCGGCGGCCGCGGTGGCCGCTGGTTTTGTGTTCGGCAGTCTCGTCGAGTACTGGGGTCATCGAGCCATGCACGCGTGGCGATGGCTCGGCAAGGTGCACTGGGAACATCACGGACGCGGCACTGGCCAGGGTGTTCTTCCCGAGTACCTCGATTACGTCCGCGGTACATGGTGGCTGATGTTGCTGCCGTTCGCGCTGTCTGTGCCGGTGGGGATCGGCTGGCTGCTCGGCGCCAATCTGTTCGCGTTGTTCTCGGCTTTCTCGCATCAGCTCCAGCACGAGGCCCCGGAGAAGGTGTTCTGGATGCCGATGCCAGTGCACTACGTCCATCACGCTCTGAACCAGTGGCATCACAACTTCGGGATGTCGCTCGACATCTGGGACCGTGTGTTCGGCACGTACAAGCCGCTCGAGTGGAGCGATGCGCCGCAACTTCCCAAGGCGTAGCACCCGTCGGCAACCCCACTAGCTGTTCGAGGCGCTGGGACTGCTCGAAGGCTTAGCGGCTACGCGTCGCCGCTGGAAGACATAGGCCACGATCACCAACACTACCGCGGCGACAATCACCACACCGAGCAGCACCGATCGCTCGAGATATGCGATGGCCGGTACCGACAGCGCCATCAGCACACCCACCGCCATCAGCTGCCAGGAAACGTTGTGCAGGCCGGCTAGAAAAGTGCTGAGTGCCAGCAGGTAGAGGATGATCTGGGCGCTCACCACGCTGGTCACCGTCGTCTGCACGCCAGGCAGGAACACCAGCAGGATGGTGAACAGAAACGCGCCCCAGTGCACCAGCTGTATGACGATCAGGCGCGTCTTGGCACCGCCGCCGGCAGCCACGCGTGGCCACTGGCTCACGATGCAGACGACCGCGAACACCGGCGCGAGCACTTTCCAGTATGCAGCGCTCGAGTCGGGCGATACGCTGGTGTAAGCGATGCCGACGACAGCAAGCACCAGCAACAGGATGTAGGGGAACTCGCGCGCCACGAAGCTCCTCCGCTGCGCGGGCTGGGCGGCGCTGGTTGATTGCGTTTCGCTCACGAGAGTCTCGCCAGAAAAGTAACCGCGACTTCATGCTTGACGCATGGATCACACACTTTACCCCGACGCAGCGGATCCCGCCACGGCGCCCGGTCAGGCGATCGTGCCCTGCAGCCTCACTAACCGCGCGGGCTGCGGTGGCCCTGTGCCGGGCGAGCGCGTATCATGGTCGAAGTCGATCGATAGCGGGCGTGGATCCGAGGCCCGCCGCAATTGTCAAAGAAGGAGCAGCACACATGCGGTTCGAAATTGGCAGGTCAATGATCGTGTTCATCTGGACGAGCAACCGGTATCGGGAAGAGGTCGTGCGTCTGTTCCAGGGCATCAACCGCCGTTCCATCCGTTTGCTCAGAGCACGCAAGATGCTTGGCCTGTGCTTTCTCGCGGTGCGCCGCGTCGGCGCGGCCGCGGCCCGGTAATACCTGCATGTGGGCAGCGTTGCGCGTTGCTTTGCTCGCTTGCCTGGCGGCTCTCGCCGGCGGGTGCGCCACGCAGAGCAAGGAACAGGCGAGTCAGCTTTCCGCCTTCCAGCGCGACGAGCTGCCCCCGCCATCACTGCAGCAGCCCGATCTTGCCAGCATGCGCGAGTCCGACGTATCGCCCATTCCCGAGAGTGCCGCTGCCGCGATACCTTCTGCGGCGGCCACCGCTTCCAAGCCGGAGCTGCTCGGGGAGATGTCGGATAGCACCCCGGGCGCCGCGCGCGTCGCCAAGGGCCCGTGCAACCTCGCCAACTGCGGTGTGGTCCTGGGTATCGCGAACCATCAGGCCGCGGAGTCTTTGTATCAGGACGACGGCGGCCCCGGCACGTACCTGCCGCAGGGCGTGAACAGCGCGGAGACTGCGGCACAGCCTGCAGTGTCCGACGCCACGGGCGTGCAGAAGATCATCACGGTCTGGGACATCGCGGTGCGCATGCACGACGGGACCGTGCGCCAGTTTCAACAGCGCAGCCAGCCTCTGCTTCAGATCGGCGATACGGTCTTCGTGAACGCCGACAGCGTCCAGCTCTGGAACTGATACCGGCCACGCTCAGGGGCCGACCCCGTGCCGAGCGCGGACGTCGTGCGCGACCGCAGAGATGACGGCGAGCTTGCGCTCTGCGGTAGCCGCTGAGGTGACTGGATTGTCGGCGAAGGTGGCGAAGCCGCAGTCCGGATTCAGGAGAACGCGTTCGAGCCCGAACAGAGCGATGGCCCGCTCGGCCTGGGCGGCGACGTCGTGGCGGCTTTCAACGCTCGCGTGCTTCTGGTTCACTACGCCCACGCCGATACGGCGATCCTCGGGCAACCCGCGCAACACCTCGATGTCGCCCGCGCGCGGCGTACATAGCTCCAGGAAATAGGTGCCCACGTTGATCTGCCCGAGCATCGAGACGAGCGGTGCGTAGCTGCCCGCGAGGCAGGCGCTCTCGTCCGGCGTCCAATTGCCACGGCAGACGTGGATAGCGATGCGCTCGCGCGGAAATCCGTCGACCACAGCGTTGACGAGATCCCGGGCGAGCGCCAGCTCAGTCGCGGCATCACCTTTCTCCGACAGGGCACCGCACATAAAGCTGCGTTGCTTTTTCGCACCGCTGAACACGACCTCGGACAGCACAGGCTCGTCGAGCTGCACGAGTGACACGCCCGCCGCGAGCAGCTCCGTCAACTCCTCGCGCAGCACGCGCACGATGTCCTGCGCGATGTGCACGCGCGACGCATAAGCGTTGTCAGAGATGCACTCCATCCACATCGTTCGGGTGAGCAGGTACGGTCCCGGCAGCGCGACCTTGACCGGTTGTTCGCTGAGCGTGCGCAGGAAAGCCGCTTCGTGCGCCGCGATCGGACGCGTGCGCCGCAGCGGACCCAAAACCGCAGGGTGGCGGATCTCTCGCGCAGGTACATCGAGGGCGCGCAACTCCTGCTGGAAGCCCTCCGGGTCGTCAACGAGCGGCAGCAGATCGGTGAGCGGGATGAGCTGGCAGTTCTCCAGGCGCCCGCCCACGAAGCTTGCG
>DASPUW010000080.1:0-4650 GCA_035622675.1 Burkholderiales bacterium
ACGCTGGCGCGGCTGGTGGCGCAGGCCTACTACGACTCGCGCGAGCGGTTGGGTTTCCCGATGCTGAAGTCCTCGAAGAAGGCGGCGTGACGCGTGAAGCACACGCTGCTGATCGAGGTGCTCACTGAGGAGCTGCCGCCGAAGGCGCTGTCGAACCTAGGGATCGCCTTCGCCAAACATATAACGGCTGGCCTGGCCGAAGCAGCCTTCACCGCGCACCGCAATGAGACCTCGTTCTATCCTGCGCTCGCTACACCGCGCCGCCTCGCCGTATTGGTGAGCGATGTTCTCGCCGTCCAGCCGGAGCGCACCGTCGAACGCAAGGGACCGTACGTAGCTCAGGGGTTCGATGCTATGGGCAAGGCGACGCAAGCGCTGCTCGGTTTTGCCAGAAGCTGCGGTGCGGCGATCGAGGCTCTCGAGAAATCTGCGGATGCCAAAGGAGAGTTCTTCGTTTACCGCGCCAGCAAACCCGGTGAACCGCTCGAAGCGCACCTGCCGCGCATCGTCGAACAGGCGCTCAGCAAGCTTCCGACACCAAAGCTCATGCGCTGGGGCAGCGGGGAGGCGCAATTCGTGCGACCCGTGCATGGCCTGGTGCTGCTGCTGGGCAAGCGCCTGATCCCGGGGGAGGTTCTCGGGCTCGCGAGCTCGAGCCATACGCTCGGACACCGATCGATGAGCGCTGGTCAGATCGAGATTCCTAGTGCAGATGCGTATCTCGACCGCATGAAGATCGAGGGTCGTGTGATCGTTAGTTTCGAAGAACGGCGAGCGAATATTGCGAAGCATCTGGAAGCTCGTGCGTCTGCACATCAGGCTACTTGGCTAGGACACCGAGATCTTTCGCCAGAAGAAATTGCAAAGCTATTTCCCTCGGAACGAGCCGAGGTAAGCGATCTTCTAGATGAAGTCACCGCGCTCGTGGAATGGCCGGCAATATATGAGGGCAGCTTCGAACAGGAATTCCTGACGGTACCGCCAGAGTGTTTGATACTTTCGATGCAACTGCATCAAAAATATTTTCCTTTGGCCAACAGCACCACACACAAGCTGTTAAATAGATTTCTCATCGTCAGCAACCTCGAAGCCGATCACCCCACCAACATCGTGAGGGGCAACGAGCGCGTGCTGCGCGCGCGCCTATCGGACGCCAAGTTCTTCTACGATCAGGATCGGAGGGCGAAGCTCGCAGATCGCGTCGAGCGGCTGGGCAGCGTCGTGTATCACAACAAGCTCGGGAGCCAGCTCGAGCGCGTGCAGCGCATCCGCAAGCTGGCGAGCTCGATCGCCGCGGAGCTGGGCAGCGACGTGAACAAGGTCGAGCGCGCGGCCTGGCTGTCGAAGGCGGACCTGCTGACGGACATGGTGGGCGAGTTCCCCGAGCTGCAGGGTGTCATGGGGCGCTACTACGCGCTGCACGACGGGGAAGAAGCGTCGGTGGCGCGCGCGATCGAGGAGCACTACCTGCCGCGTCTAGCCGGAGACAAGCTGCCCGAGGACAACATCGGCAGCGCGGTCGCGCTGGCCGACAAGCTCGACACGCTGATCGGGATCTACGGGATCGGTCTCGTCCCGACCGGAGACAAGGACCCGTTCGGGTTGCGGCGGCAAGCACTGGGTGTGTTGCGTATCTTGTCGGAGAGGTCTCTGCCTCTGACGCTCGACCGCCTCTTGAATCTGGCCAAGCTCGGTTTCGCACCCGGTGTGTTGAAAGACAGCGTGACCGTGGACCTGCACGCATTCATCCTGGAGCGGCTGCGCAGCTATCTCCGCGAACGAGGGTTCGCCCCGGACGAGATCGACGCTGTCGTGAGCCAGAACCCGACGCGCATCGACCAGGTGGTTCCGAGGCTCGAGGCGGTGCAGGCTTTCCGCGCGATGCCGGAGGCGCAAAGTCTGTCGAGTGCCAACAAGCGCATCCGCAACATCCTGAAGAAAACTACGGTCTCACAGACCGCACCTGATCCCGCGCTGCTGCAGGAGGCGGCGGAGAGAGACCTGTTCTCGGCCACGTCTCGCCTGGCGCCGACCATCGCTTCTCTGTGGGAGGAGCGGGACTACGCCGCTGCGCTGCGGCGGCTCGCCGGTGTGCGTCAGGAGGTGGACGCCTTTTTCGACCAAGTCATGGTCATGACCGATGAGCCGCTCCTGCGCAACAACCGGCTGGCGCTGCTCGCGCAGCTCGAGAGCCTGCTGAACAGAGTAGCGGATATCTCCAAGCTCGCGCCCTAGGCGAAAAGCTGGCGGGCTACAAATCGCGCAGCGCGCCGCGCGGTGTGGAGCGGATCTTCCGAAGCAGCGGGGCCATGGCGTCGACGGCGCCGTAAATCACCGACGCGCGGTCGATCTTGCGGTCGTACTGCTGGGCTACCAGAGCGAACCGATCCGTCTCCCAGATCCGGATCTGATCCGGCAGTTGGCCAGCCATCCCGCTGCGGATGGTGACGGTCCAATCGTCGCCATCACCGAGCCGCGTGGACAAGGCCGCCAACACCTGGGTGAAGCGGGCTTCTCGGAAATAGACTGTGATCTGCACCAGGCGCCCGTCTTTGACCAGCGCTTCTACGGCGCTCGCGCCGATTCCGTCTAAGGTCCAGGGGGCATTAGGTGCCGAGGTGCAGCGCCGGATGTCGGGGTTCTTGTCATCCTGCCGGCACAGGAACTCGGGTATCTCAAAAAGGCGGCCGAGCAACTCGGGGCCAAGGACGTCGAACACATCCTCCGCAGCCGAGGCGCTGGACGGAGGCAATATCGAAGCAGTGACAGGCAACAGCGCAGCCGCGAGCGGCAGCCAAACAGATATCAGAGCCTCCCGAACTCCCGCATGACGTGCTGCTGGCGGCGGCTCACCGGCAGCCTTTCCTCCAGACCGCGCAGTTTGACGATCCATCCGCTCTCACTCCCGTCCGTGCCGCGCTCGAAGCTCTCCACGTGCTCTCGCGCCACCAGGTAGCTGCGGTGCACGCGCACGAAGCGCTCGTGAAACTCCTGCTCCAGCCGTGTCAGCGATTCCTCGAGAAGATACTCCCGCTCCGCGGTCCGGATGGTCACATACTTCAGCTCCGCGCGCATGAACAAGACTTTGTCCACCGGCACCAGCAGCAGGCGCCCGCGCTCCTGCACCGACAGATGCTTGCGCGGATCGGGCGTCAGCTGCTGCAGGACGTCGAGGCTCAGCGGCGTTACGGAGCGCACGCGCGCGAGCGCGTCGTACAAGCGGCGCAGGCGGATCGGCTTGACCAGATAGTCGACGGCATGCAGCTCGAACGCCTTGACCGCGTACGCGTCGTAGGCCGTGGTGAAGATCACCGACGGCGCGTCCGGCAGCTTCTGGATGTGCTGAGCCGCTTCGATGCCGTCCATTTCCGGCATCCGGATGTCGAGCAGCACAACGTCGGCCTGCGTGTTCTGCAGCATGTTGACCAGCGCATGCCCGTTGACCGCCTCCCCTACGACCTCGAGCGCCAGGCTGGCGGCGCAGTCTTCCAGCAGGTCGCGGATGCGGCTGCGCGCCGGCGCTTCGTCGTCAGCCACGACGACACGCAGATTGTGGCCGCGTTTGTTCATCGCGCCTCCGTGCGATAAGGGATCACGATGTGCACCTGATAGGCTTCCTCGCTCACGCTGTTCTTGAGGCTCGCCTCGGCGTCAAAGTGCAGGGCCAGGCGCTCGCGGATGTTGGCGAGTGCCATCTTGTTGCCTGCGTGATGATTGCCGTCCTTGCGATACGGGTTGCGCAGCACGAGATGCACCTCGTCGCGCGCTTTGTAGACGTTGATGCTGATCACCCCGGTCTCGGAGCAGGGCTCGATACCGTGGTACACAGCGTTTTCCACCAGCGGCTGCAGCACTAAGGGCGGAATCAGCGCCTCGCCCGGCATGTTCTCGGTGTGCCATTCCACTCCGAGGCGGTCGCCCAGGCGCAGCTGCTCGAGGTTCAGGTACTGCCGCGTCAGCTCGATCTCGCCGGCCAGAGTGGACAGCGCCCGGTTGTCGGCCATGAGCACGCGGAACAGCTCCGCCATGTCCTCGAGCGCTGTCTCGGCGCGCTTGGGTGCCTGCCGGATCAGGCTCAGCACGGCGTTGATGCTGTTGAACAGGAAATGCGGGCGGATGCGGGCCTGCAGCGCCTGCAGCCTGGCCTCGGTCAGAGCGGGCGACAGCGCGCGGTTGCGCAGGCGAAAGTAGTAGAGGATCAGACCGGCGGCTGCCAGCGTGAACAGCCAGTAGCGCCCCAGCTGATCAGACGGGTCGCCGCCGAAGAACTCGCCGGCCGTGCGATACACGACGGTGACGATCAGCAGCTCGATCAACACGACCGCCAGAACTCCGGTTCGGTAGTCGAGCCGACGTAGCCAGCGGCTCGACCCTGACAGCGTCAAAATGCTCAGCACCAGCACCGGCTGAACCGGCGCGGACACTTCCAGAAACAGCGGCACAACGGTCTGCCAGTTGCTCGCCTGTGCAAGAGCGAGAAACGCGGACAGGGCGAGCACGATCAGCACGATGCGCAGGATCACGCCCAGATTGCCGAAGTCCGGCAGGGCGTCCTGATGAACGTTTTGATTTATACTCTTCATCGTTGCAAGCCCCTGTCGCAATGAGCTTTTTGAGCCGAGACCGGGTCTTCGCAGCAGAGCGGAGCAC
>DASPUW010000081.1:0-4711 GCA_035622675.1 Burkholderiales bacterium
TGGGACCGGGCGATTTGGGCCGAGGACTGCGTCGGCTCCTCCTGGTGTAGGCCGGCTACACGGCGTCCTCGCCGTCTTGCCCTCGGCCCAAATCGCCTCGGTCGCGCATGCGAGACTTGATCAGAGCTTCCCTAGGGATTACACGCATGAGAACGCCCGTCGCTGTGTTCGCCGCCTGCGGCCTGCTTGCGGCTTGCTCGAGCGTACAGCTGCGCTCGCCCACCGCGAGCGCCAATCTCGGCCCGACCAAGGGCAATCAGGTTACCGGAACGGTGACCTTCGTCCAGCACGGGGACAAAGTCGCAGTCGATGCGCGAGTCACCGGGCTTTCACCCGGCCTGCACGGCTTTCATATCCACGAGAAGGGCGACTGCACAGCGGCCGACGCATCCAGTGCGGGCGCGCACTTCAACCCGCGTAAGGGGCCGCACGCCGGTCCCGACAGCGCCGGGCGCCATGCAGGCGACCTGGGCAATCTGACTGCGGACGCCAACGGCGTGGCCGTGTATCACGTTGAAGTGGGCGGCATCAGCTTGGGGACTGAAGCCGACAGCATCATCGGGCGCGCCGTGATCGTGCACGCCAACGCCGACGATCTGCGCACCCAGCCGGCCGGCAACGCCGGACCGCGGCTGGCCTGCGGCTTGATCAGCAAGGGCAAGGACCAGTGGTTCTGAGCGCTTGATCCCGTGGCTCGAGGGCGGCGACGACTTTCCTCCGGTGGACCGGGCGCTGCGTCGGCCTGACGGCCTGCTCGCCGCGGGAGGCGATCTTTCTCCCGAGCGACTGCTGCGCGCCTACCGCCGCGGTATCTTCCCGTGGTTCGGCGCAGGCGAGCCGATCCTGTGGTGGAGTCCGGACCCGCGTACCGTGCTGATCCCAGCCGAGCTCAAGATCGGTCGGTCGCTGGCAAAGACGCTGCGCAAAGGCGGCTTCGAGGTTCGCGCGGATACCGCCTTCGAGCAGGTGATCGAGGCGTGCAGTGCGCCGCGGCCAGGCCAGCAGGGCACCTGGATCACCGACGCCATGAAGGCGGCGTATACGCGGCTGCACGGCCTGGGCGTGGCCCACAGCGTAGAGACCTGGTTCGATGGCGAGCTGGCGGGCGGTCTGTACGGCGTAGCGCTGGGACGCGTGTTTTTCGGGGAATCGATGTTCTCGCGCGCCAGCGACGCCTCGAAGATCGCTTTGGTTCACCTGGTGCGTCAGCTGCAGCGGTGGGAGTTCGAATTGATCGATTGCCAGATGCGTACACAGCTGCTGTCTGCCTTCGGCGCGCGCGACATGGCGCGCGATCAATTCACGCGCCAGGTGGCAGAGTTGGTAAACTATCCAGATGTTCGGGCACCCTGGGTCATCGAGCAGTTCATTGACCGGCGCGCGGGCGGGCGCCGGTAACGCGCCGGGGCGCATTCTGGCGAGCGAGCAAGCGCGCGCTGCAGCAATCTGGCATGCCGGCGCCGCATGACGCAGCTCAACGACCTGCCGTTTTCCGTCCTGCAGTTCTACGCCACGGCGCCCTATCCGTGCAGCTACCTGCCGGACAAGCTGGCACGCTCGCAGGTTGCCACACCCAGTCACGCTATCGACACGCAGGTATACAGCCAGCTCGTGCGCGCCGGGTTCCGCCGCAGCGGTGCATTCACCTACCGCCCCTACTGCGACAGCTGTCGCGCGTGCGTGCCAGTGCGCATTGTGACCAGCGAGTTCCGAGCGAGCCGCTCGCAGCGCCGCGCGCGCCGGCGCCACGAAGCACTGGATGCGCGTGTGCTCGACCTCAAGTACCATCCCGAGCACTACGCCCTGTATCTGCGTTACCAGTCTACGCGTCACTCCGGCGGCGGCATGGACCACGACAGCCGCGAGCAGTACCGCCACTTCCTCCTGCAGAGCAACGTCGCCTCGAACCTGGTCGAGTTCCGCGAAGCGGGCAGGCTAGTGATGGTGAGCATCGTCGATCGCCTCGAGGATGGTGTGTCGTCCGTGTACACGTTCTTCGAGCCGGATCTGCTGGGTGCGAGTCTCGGCACCTACAATGTCCTGTGGCAGGTTGAGCTCTGCCGGCGCCTGAAGGTCCCCTACCTCTACCTTGGCTACTGGATCGCCCAGAGCCGCAAGATGGCTTACAAGATCAACTTCCAGCCGATGGAAGGCTTGGTCAACGGCCAATGGCAGCGGCTCAAGCCGGTTCGGCACGCCCCGCCTTGCGCCTGAGGCGATCCGTCTCCGGCCGCCGCGCGCTAGCGCACGCCCGGACGAAAGTTCCCGCATGACTGCCTCGCGCATCAGCCTCGAGACCCGGGGGCACGTGCTGCTCATCGGACTCGACCGTGCGGCCAAACGCAACGCGTTCGACCTGCAGATGTACGCTGAGCTCGGCAGCGCCCTGGGCGGTTTGCAGCGCGACGAGCAGCTGCGCTGCGGCCTGCTGTTCGCGCACGGCCCGCACTTCACCGGCGGTATCGAGCTGCCGCAATGGCTGCCGTACTTTCGCGACGGGCGCATGCCGCCGCTCCCCGATGGAGCGCTGGACCCGCTCGCGCGCGAGGCCGGGCGCACGTTGGCAAAGCCGCTGGTCATCGCCGTACAGGGCTGGTGCCTGACCATCGGCATCGAGCTGCTTCTCGCCGCCGACATCCGCGTCGCGGCCGATGACACGCGCTTCGCGCAGATCGAAGTGAAGCGCGGCATTTTTCCGGTCGGAGGCGCCACCGTGCGTCTGGTGCAGGAGCTGGGCTGGGGCAATGCCATGCGCTGGCTGCTGACGGGCGACGAATGCTCCGCCCTGGAAGCGCATCGAATCGGGCTGGTACAGGCTGTGGTTCCCGCCGGAGACCAGCTCGCGAGCGCGCTGGCGCTGGCGGAGACCATCGCCCGGCAATCGCCCGTTGGGGTTCAGGCCACCCTGGCCTCGGCCCGGCTGGCGCGGCGCGAGGGAGAGCGCGCTGCGTTCGAGCGCATGCTCCCCGATCTGCAGCAAGTCGTCGCGAGCGATGACGCGCTCGAAGGGCTGAAGGCATTCATCGAGCGGCGCGAGCCGCGCTTCTAAATCGTGCTGTACCCGTTCTTGCGCCCGCTGCTGTTTCGGCTCGAGGCGGAGCGGGCGCACCGCTGGACGCTGGGCGCGCTGGAGGCGGCACACGCACTGGGGCTCCTCCGCCTGGCCCCACAAGGCCTGCCGCCTGCTCCGGTACATGCGATGGGCATTACCTTTCCCAACGCGGTCGGGCTCGCGGCCGGTCTGGACAAGAACGCGGAGCACATCGCTGCACTGGCCTCGCTCGGCTTCGGCCACATCGAGGTCGGCACCGTGACTCCACGCCCCCAGCCGGGAAATCCTCACCCCCGCCTGTTTCGCGTGCCTCAGGCGCGCGCGTTGATCAACCGCATGGGGTTCAACAACCTGGGCGTCGATCGGCTGGTCCACAACGTGGGCCGCGCCGGGTACCGCGGGATCCTCGGCATCAACATCGGCAAGAATTTCGACACCCCGATCGAGCGTGCCGCGGGCGATTATTTGTCCGCCATGCGCAAAGCCTATCCCGCGGCGGCCTATCTCGCCGTCAACATCTCTTCGCCCAATACCCGCGATCTGCGGCGCCTGCAGGAAGACGAAGAGCTCGACCGGCTGCTCGCCGCGCTCAAGGCCGAGCAGGAGAGGTTGAGCCGGGCCCATGGCCGCTACGTGCCGCTGGCAGTGAAGATCGCGCCCGACCTGACGGAAGAGCGCTTGAACGCGATCGCGCGGTGCCTTCTGCGGCACGGCATCGACGGCGTCATCGCGACCAACACCACTATCGCGCGTACCGGCGTCGAAGGGCTGCCCCACGGTGAGGAGAGCGGGGGCTTGAGCGGTGCGCCCCTGCGCGAGCGATCCAGCACGGTGATACGCATGCTTTACGCCGTGCTGGGCGAGCGCATTCCGATCATCGGGGTTGGCGGCATCATGCGGCCTGAGGATGCCAAAGAGAAACTCGGTGCCGGCGCCAAGCTTGTGCAGCTTTACACCGGCCTCATCTATACGGGGCCTGGCCTGGTTCGCGAATGCGTGCGCGCGCTCGCCGGCAAGTGACCGCCTGTTATACTTGACGCCCTTTTTGCACCGCTCGCGGCCGAGCGGGAATATCCATATAGCCGCCAGTTGTTTGGTATTCGCAGTTGTTTCATGAGCGCGCCCCCCTCCCGTAGCGGAATTACGCACCCCACCCTGCAGCTTGGCCTCGACCTTTCCTTCGAGGACCTGTATACGCGCGACGGTCTGCTGCGTCTGGATCAGCACTTTCTGCGACATCTGCGCGAAGTCGACGCCGCGCTCGCCGCGCACCTCGACGCCGCACGCTCGGCTCCCGGGTCGCTTGCGCGCAAGCCCGAGTCGGACCTTCTCATCGCGCTGGCGCCGCATCTGGAAGACTTCCTGAGCGAGCTCTTCGGGATCGAAGACGCCGTCACCCGCCTCGCAGCGCGCACGCACGAGCTCGCACCGCTGTATTCCTGCAAGCGCCTGTTCGTGCAGCGCAAGGCCATGAACCGCATCAAGCCCGCGGAGGCGGAAGCGATAGACGGACTCGCTCTGGAAGCCCAGCTGGCGGCGCACATGGGCGGCAGCTTCACGGAGCTCGGTTTTGCTCAGAGCGTGTCGCAGTGGCAGAAGGACGAGGCCGCGCATGCAGGGGAACTCGCGCTTGCGCTGCGGTACGCCGCATGGGCGGTG
>DASPUW010000082.1:0-3636 GCA_035622675.1 Burkholderiales bacterium
GTCTCTACGGTGCTGCCGACCAGGGCATCCCGGTGCAAAGCGTCGACGAAATGCGTGCCGCCCTATCGCGCGGAGCCAGCGGCTCAGAGCTGATCGTTTACCCCGACACCCCGCACGGCTTCAACGCGGATTACCGCCCAAGCTATCGCAAAGGGGCTGCAGAGGACGGGTGGAAGCGCATGCTGGCTTGGTTCAATGCTCACGCTGGTGGATGACGTGCGGCAATCCGGCTGGACGGCGATCAGGGTAGAGCGAGCCACGCCTCGACGATGCTCTGATTCTGTTCCATCCAGGCGCGCGCGGCTTCCTGCGGGCTTTTCTTTTCGCGGTTGAGCGAATAGTCCATTGCTTCTACTGCATCCATCCCGACGTACATGCGACGCAGCACACGCAGTGTGCGCTCGGGCGCGCGGCCGGCCCAAGCGCGGCTTGCGACCAGCGTGCCCTGGTTAGCTTGCCCCAGCAACCCTTTGGGCTCATCGATAGGACGCATGTCGCCCACGCGGTTGACGAAGTTGGGGAACCACAGCGGCATGACGAACCAGGTGCGCGCTGCGATCGCGCGATCGTAGTTTCCGTAGAACTCGGTCAGCGTGCCCGGCAGAAGCCGGTAGCCCGCCTGCTCGAGTCCGTAGGCGTTCATTACTTCGGCCGACACCATCATGTTGCCGGAGTCCCGGCCCGTCCCCTGAATGGCCTTTTCCATTCGTTCGAGAACCTCCGGCCGCTTCAGATCATCGATCTCACCGACCAGGTCGGCGGGAACATACTCGGGCACCATCCACGCAAAGCGAGCGCCTTCGTAAAGCACCGCCAGCACTTCCGCTTGACTGCCGTAGCGTTCCCAGTACGCCGCATGCCCGTACGGCAGCCAGGCTGCCACCAGTAGGTCCACTTCGCCGGCGCCGAGGCGCGGAAAAATCTGTCCGTGGCTCCCCTGCACGATTTCAACGGAGTAGCCGAGGCGCTCGAGAACCTCGCGCACGACCGCGCCCGTGACGGCGTAGAAGGAGAGCGAGATCTGCCCGAGCACAACCTTGCCAGTGCCCTCATCGGCGCGGCTGGCAGCGCCGAGGCCCATAGCAGAAGCAAGGCCACCAACAACATACGACACGTGGCCCGCATCACGAATCCACGCTCAGCTCGACCCGCCCGCGCGTTGCGCGAGCTCCTGTTTGTGCTGGGCGATTTCTTCGCGCAGCTCCTGCGTCGACCGCCTTTCCCATGGCTTCCCGTCGGTCATAAGCTTGAAAAAAAGCGGAATGAAAAAGATGGCAAGGAACGTTGCGGCCAGCATCCCTCCCATGACGCCGGTGCCTACCGCGTGTCGCGCGCCTGCGCCTGCGCCGGTCGAGATTGCGAGCGGCAGCACGCCCAGAATGAAAGCCAGCGAAGTCATCAGGATCGGGCGGAAACGCAGCCGCGCGGCTTCGAGAGCCGCAGCGGACGTGGATAATCCCTCGTGATGCTTGAGCACTGCATATTCGACGATCAGGATGGCGTTCTTAGCGGCCAGTCCCAGCAAGGTGACCAGACCGATCTGGAAGTAGACGTCGTTGGTCAGATTGCGGTCCAGTACGCCCAAGTTTGTCAAGAAGCGCATCAACCACACGGCGCCCAGCGCACCAAACGTGCCGAACGGAAGCGCGAGAAGAACCGAAAACGGCAGCGACCATTTTTCGTATTGTGCAGCGAGAATCAGAAACACCATGACGACAGCGAGGCCCAGCGCGAGCGTGGAGGTGCCCGCTGAACGCTTTTCCTGGAACGAGGCGCCGCCCCAGTCATAACTGAAATCCGGCGGGAGCACCTCCTTCGCGATGCGCTCGACCGCCTGGATGGCCTCGCCCGATGACACGCCCGGCGCGCCCTGGCCCAGCATCTTCACCGCGAGCAGGTTGTTGAAACGATCCAGCGTATCGGGGCCCGACACGTAGTGCACCGAAGCCAGGGACTTGAGCGGGATCATCTCGCCCTTCTCTGAGCGCACATAGATGTCGCCGATCGCCTCCGGGCTGTTGCGGTAGATCGGCTCGGCGGACATCAACACCTGCCAGGTGCGTCCGAATTTATTGAAGTCGTTGACGTAGTAGGTGCCGAGCGTGGCGGCCACCGCGTTGTAGAGCTGATCGATGGGTACACCAAGCGCTTTCGCCTTTTCGCGGTCGACGTCGACCCGCAGCTGCGGCACGTTGGGACGCCACAGCGTCTGCACATAGCCGCCGCCTCCGCCCAGCTTCGGGTCCTGGTTGGCGCGCGCCAGGAACTGTCCCATCACCTGCGCCAGCCGCTGTGCTCCGCCTTCGCCGCGATTCTGGATGTAGAACTCGAAGCCGCCGGCGTTGCCCAGGCCGAATATCGGCGGCGGAGCAAATGCCAGGACCAGCGCTTCCTTGATCCCTCCCGTCTTCATGAAGAACTCGCCGACCAGCTCTTTCGTGTACACGCCGGGACGATCGTCCCAGTGTTTCTGGCTGGCGAAGATCGTGGCGGCGCTGTTGCGGAAGCCGCCGCCCAGGAAGTCCATCCCGGTGAAGGCCACGGAATACTGATTCGCGGGATTGGACAGCATTGCCTCCTGGACTCTGGCGACCACCTTGTCGGTGCGCTGCAGAGTGGCGCCGTCGGGCAGAAACACCGCACCAATGTAATAACCCTGGTCCTCGTCCGGCACCAGGCTTCCCGGCGTAGTGCGCCATAGGAACAGCGTAACCGCTACCATGCCGGCAAACAGCAGCATGGCGACGGCGCCGCGGCGCAGGACGAATCCCACGCCATCGGAATAGTGGCCGGTGACGCGGGCGAACCAGGCGTTGAACCAGCGGAAAAAACGTCCCGGCGGGCGATGACCGTGTTCTAGCATCAGCGCGCTCAAGGTTGGCGTCAACGTCAGCGCGACCACCGCCGAGATCACGACAGCGATGGAGATCGTCACCGCAAACTGGCGATAGAGCTCGCCGGTCAATCCACCCAGAAACGCGATCGGCACGAACACCGCGCACAAGGTGAGGGCGATGGCGATCACCGGACCAGTCACTTCCTGCATCGCCTGAATCGCGGCATCGTGCGCAGGCTTGTGCTCCTCGCGCATGATGCGCTCGACGTTTTCCAGCACGACGATGGCATCGTCCACTACGATGCCGATCGACAGCACCATGCCGAATAGCGTCAGGGTATTGATCGAGTAGCCGAGCAGGTACAAGCCCGCGAACGTGCCGAGCAGGGAAACCGGAACCGCGGCGAACGGGATCAGCGTCGCGCGCCAGCTTTGCAGGAAGACGAAAACGACTACGAACACGAGCGCCATAGCCTCCAGCAGCGTTTTGGCGACTTCGCGGATCGACACTTTCACGAAACGCGTCGTGTCGTAGACGTTCGAGTAGGTCAGCCCCTCCGGGAAACGCGCGGACAGCTCGTTCATCACCGCGTTGCAGTTTTCCGCCACGGCCAGCGCGTTGGCGCCCGGCTGCAGAAAGACCCCCACCAGGGTGGCCTGCTTGCCGTTCACCCGCCCGATGAATTCGTAATCTTTGGAGGCGAGCTCGATGCGAGCGACGTCCTTGAGGCGTACAGAAGAGCCGTCGGGATTGGATCTGACGATGATCTCTTCGAACTCCTTGACGTCGGCCAGGCGTC
>DASPUW010000083.1:0-7140 GCA_035622675.1 Burkholderiales bacterium
GTGATGCCCGTGTTGAGCGGCGCCTGCAGCAAGTCGAACAGTGTGGCCTTCTCGGTGTGGTCGGGGCAGGCCGGGTAACCCGGCGCCGGGCGGATGCCGCGATAGCTCTCATCGATCAGCTGCTCCAGGCTCAGGGTCTCCGCCGCAGCATAGCCCCAGAATTCCCGCCGCACGCGCAGATGCATGAGTTCCGCGAAGGCTTCGGCCAGCCGATCGGCCAGCGCCTTGAGCATGATCGCGCTGTAATCGTCGTGCTTTTCCTCATAAGCTTCGAGGTGCGCTTCGATGCCGAGGCCGGCGGTCACCGCGAAGCAGCCGAGGTAATCTCTGACTCCGGAGGCCTTCGGCGCGACGAGGTCGGCGAGACAGTGGTTGGAGCGATCCTCAGGCTTGACCATCTGCTGCCTGAGGAAGTGGAAGCGGGCCGCGACCTGGGTCCGCGACTCGTCCGTGTACACCTCGATGTCGTCCGCATTCACACTGTTGGCCGGCAACAACCCTATCACCCCGCTCGCCTGCAGCCAGCGCTCCTCGATGATACGCGTCAGCATGACCTGCGCATCGGCGAACAGGTTGCGCGCCGCTTCGCCAACGACCGGGTCGTGCAGGATCTTGGGGTAACGGCCGCTGAGCTCCCACGTCTGGAAGAAGGGGGTCCAGTCGATGAGTTGCGCGATGTCGGCCAGCGGATAGCGCTTCATGGCCTTGACCCCAAGCAACGCCGGCGTGGGCGGCGCATAGCTCGCCCAGTCCGTCGCGAGGCCGCGTGCGCGCGCCTCGGCCAGCGTGTGATGCGGGGCCTGGCCTTTCTTGCCTCTGTGCTGCTGACGGGTGCGCTCGTTGTCCTCTTTGACCTTGCGGACGTAATCCGCGCGCAGGCCAGTGCTCGTGAGGCTCGTGCACACGCCAACGCTGCGCGACGCGTCCGGCACCCAGACTGTGGGTCCCGAGTAGTTGGGCTCGATCTTCACCGCCGTGTGGACGCGCGACGTGGTGGCGCCGCCGATCAGCAGCGGAACCTGGAACCCCTGACGTTCCATCTCCTTGGCGACGTGCGCCATCTCCTCCAACGACGGAGTGATCAGGCCGGACAAGCCGATCAAGTCGGCGTTCTCGTTGCGCGCGGTCTGCAGGATCTGTTCCGCCGGCACCATCACGCCGAGGTTGACTACCTCGAAGTTGTTGCACTGGAGCACGACCGAGACGATGTTTTTGCCGATGTCGTGCACGTCGCCCTTCACGGTGGCGATGACGATCTTGCCCTTGGTCTTGTGTTCGCTCCCGGACGTGCGCTTCTCTTCCTCGATGTAGGGGACCAGGTGCGCGACCGCGCGCTTCATCACGCGCGCCGATTTGACCACCTGCGGCAGGAACATCTTGCCCGCGCCGAACAGGTCCCCGACCACATTCATGCCGTCCATGAGCGGGCCTTCGATGACCTGAATCGGGTGCTCGTACTTGAGGCGCGCCTCTTCGGTGTCCTCGACCACCCAGGTGTCGATGCCCTTGACCAGCGCATGCGTGAGGCGCTCCTGGACGCTGCCTTTGCGCCAGGCTAGATCTTCGACTACCGTCTTGCCGGCGCGGCTGTAGCCTTCGGCGAATGCGACCAGCCGCTCGGTGGCATCCGACCGGCGGTTGAGCAGCACGTCTTCGACCCGCTCCAGCAGGTCGGACGGAATCTCCTGGTACACGCTCAGCTGTCCGGCGTTGACGATGCCCATGTTCATGCCGGCCTGCACGGCGTGGTAGAGGAATGCGGTGTGGATCGCCTCGCGCACCGGCTCGTTGCCGCGAAACGAGAAGGAGATGTTCGATACGCCGCCGCTTACTTTGACGTGCGGCAGCGCTTGCTTGAGCGCGTGCGTGGACTCGATGTAGTCGAGGGCGTAGCGGTTGTGCTCTTCGATGCCAGTGGCGACGGCGAATATGTTGGGATCGAAGATGATGTCCTCGGGCGGGAAGCCGGCCTCCTTCACCAGCAGGTGATAGGCCCGAGAACAGATCTCGATGCGACGCGCCAGGGTATCGGCCTGACCCCGCTCGTCGAAGGCCATGACCACGGCGGCAGCGCCATAGCGCCGCACGAGCCTGGCCTGGCGCAGGAACTCGGTTTCGCCTTCCTTCAGGCTGATCGAATTCACCACTGCCTTGCCCTGCACGCACTTCAGCCCGGCTTCGATCACGCTCCACTTGCTGGAGTCGATCATGAGCGGCACGCGCGCGATGTCCGGCTCGGAGCCGATGAGGTTGAGAAACGAGGCCATGGCCGCCTTCGAGTCGAGCATGGCCTCGTCCATGTTCACGTCGATTATCTGCGCGCCGTTCTCGACCTGCTGACGCGCGACGCTCAGGGCCTGCGCGTAGTCGCCGCCGAGAATCATGCGCGAGAAGGCGCGCGAGCCGGTGACGTTGGTACGCTCGCCGACGTTGACGAACAGCGAATCGTCGCCGATGTTGAGCGGCTCGAGCCCCGACAGGCGCAGTTTTTTCTCGGGTGCAGGAATCTGGCGCGGTGCGAATGGGCGCACCGCGTCGGCGATGGCGCGAATGTGCGCCGGCGTGGTGCCGCAGCATCCCCCCACGATGTTGAGGAACCCGGCCTGCGCGAATTCGCACAGGATCGACGCCATGTACTCGGGCGACTCGTCGTATTCGCCCATCTCGTTGGGCAGGCCGGCGTTGGGGTGCAGCGAAGTGTGCGTGTCCGCGGTGGCGGCGAGCTCCTCGATATGCGGGCGCAGATCCTTGGCTCCGAGCGCGCAGTTGAGACCGATCGAGAGCGGACGCGCGTGCGCCACCGAAGTCCAGAACGCCGCCACGGTCTGTCCCGACAGCGTGCGGCCCGAACGATCGGTGATGGTGCCCGAAATCATCACCGGCAGGCGCACGCCGGTGCGCTCGAAGTGCTCGTCCAGAGCAAACAGGGCGGCCTTGGCATTGAGCGTGTCGAAGATCGTCTCGACCATAATGAGATCGGCGCCGCCCTCCGCCAGGCCGGCGAGCGCTTCGGCGTAGGCCGCGGCCAACTCGTCGAAGCTCACGTTGCGCGCGCCCGGGTGGTTGACGTCGGGTGAGATCGAGGCGGTTCGATTGGTCGGACCGAGAACGCCAGCGACGAAGCGTGGCCGGTCTGGAGTGAGCTTCGTGAACTCATCCGCCGCTTCACGCGCCAGGCGCGCGCCCGCGAGATTCAGCTCCCGCACGTTGTCCTGCATGCCGTAGTCGGCCATCGAGATGCGCGTGGAGTTGAAGGTATTGGTCTCGACGATGTCGGCGCCCGCTTCCAGGTAGGCGCGATGGATGCCGGCGACGATGCCGGGCTGCGTCAAAGTGAGGAGATCGTTGTTGCCCTTTTGATCGCAGGCGTGATCGCGGAACAGATCGCCGCGATAAGCGTGCGCGTCGAGGCCGTGCGCCTGGATCATGGTGCCCATCGCGCCATCCAGGATCAGGATGCGCTGACCCAGCAGGCGATGCAGAGTGGCGATGCGATTGTGGTCCATGAAAACAAAAACCCGGCCGCGTGCGCGGACGGGTTGCTGATCTTTCACCCGCGCTTTAGCGACATTTGTATAAGCGCCCGCAAGCTGCGATCAAATCGGCGCGATGCATGGGAGATTAGCGGGCGCGGCCTCGGGTGTCAATCGCGCTCGACCCGGTTTGACCTTGTTTCACGCGAGGCCCACGCCGAGCAGCCGTCCGATCGCGAAGGTCAACGCGCCGGCTGCAGCGCCAATCAAGAGCATGCGCACGCCGCCGCGCAGCGCGCTTCTGCCGGTGAACAGGCTGAGTGTAGAACCTACACCGAATAACGACAGTCCCGTGAGCGTGATGGAGATGACCAGCATGCTCGGCCCGCGGCCGAACAGGAATGGCAGGAGGGGGATGAGCGCACCGGCGGCGAACGACAGGAACGAGAAGGCGGCCGCGCCAAACGGTGAGCCCAGCTCTTCGGGATTGAGCCCCAGCTCTTCGCGCGCCAGCGTATCCAGTCCGCGCTCCGGATCGGCGATCATGGAATCGGCCAGGCGCTTGGCCTCGTCCCAGGCCAGGCCGCGCGCTTCGTAGATCAAGGCCAGCTCCTTCGCTTCCTCGTCGGGATAAGCTTTGAGCTCGTCGCGCTCCAGCCCGATCTGGTACTCGTACATTTCGCGCTGGGAGCGGACCGATACGTACTCGCCCGACGCCATGGAGAAAGCGCCAGCGAGCAGGCCGGCAACGCCGGACAGCAGGATGATGCCAGGGTCGGCTGATGCGCCGGCCACGCCCAGAATCAGGCTGGCGTTGGACACCAACCCGTCGTTGACGCCGAACACCGCGGCGCGCAGGTTTCCACCGCCCGCGAGACCACGGTGGCGGCGCTCGAGCCCGCTGGAAGTGTCCGGCATGGGATGCCCCGGATCCACGCTGCCGTACACCGACATGCCGCGCACTTTCATTGCGGCGAGCATCGCCCGCATGTGACGCGGTCCAAGCTGCCGGGTAAGGCGCTCGACGATGCGAGTACGGAGATCCGGCCGGTAGACTACGGGTACGGATTGGCCCGCTTTGCGAGCGGCGTCCGCCCAGATCTGCGATTGCGCAGCGGCCTCGCGCGCGAGCTCGCGAAACAGCCTCTCGCGCGGGCTCCCCCGCTCCATCTCGGCCAGCACGCGATACAGGTGGGCGGAGCGCTGCTCCTCTTGCCAGCCGTGCAGTTCTTTCATTCGGTTGTAGTGCGCCGCGCGAGAGCATCTCGCACGCGGAAGCCCCCTCAGCTGTGATCGGTTCTGCGGTATTGAATGGCCTCGGCCACGTGCGCGGACGCGACGCGAGCCTCGCCCGCAAGGTCGGCGATCGATCGAGCAACTTTCAGAATGCGATGAAAACCGCGCGCGGACAGGCCCAGGCGACCGATCGCCTGTTTGAGCAGCTGCTCCCCTTGCGCATCCGGTGTTGCGTGCTGACCCACTTCACGGGACGAGAGCTGAGCGTTGGGCTTGCCTTGGCGCGCGAGCTGGCGTTCGCGGGCCGCGCTCACCCGCGCGCGGATCGCTGCACTCACCTCACCTTCACGCCGCCGCGCGAGCTCCTCCGGGGGCACAGCCGGCACCTCGATGTGGATGTCGATGCGGTCAAGTAAAGGACCGGAAATCCGGCGGCGGTAGCGCGCCACTTGGTCGGGCGTGCAATGGCACTTGCCGCTGTAGTGGCCGAGATAACCGCAGGGGCAGGGATTCATCGCCGCCACCAGCTGGAAGCGGGCCGGGAAGTCCGCCTGCTGCGCCGCGCGCGAGATCGTGATGCGGCCCGACTCCAGCGGCTCGCGCAGTGCTTCGAGTACATGACGATGGAACTCCGGCAGCTCATCCATGAACAGCACGCCGTGCATCGCCATCGAGATCTCGCCAGGGCGCGGCGGGCTTCCGCCGCCGACCAACGCTACGCCCGATGCCGTGTGGTGAGGCGCGCGAAACGGCCGTTGCCTCCAGCGGCCCACGTCGAATCCGCGTGTGCCAAGAGATTGCAGGGCAGCGGACTCGAGCGCTTCTTCCTCGGTCATGCCGGGCAGGATGCCGGCCAGGCGCTCCGCGAGCATGGTCTTGCCGGTGCCCGGAGGCCCGGACATGATCAAGCTGTGTGCGCCCGCTGCAGCCACTTCCAGCGCGCGCTTGGCCTGCGCCTGGCCGCGCACGTCGCTCAGATCAGGATATGCGGCTTCACTGCCCTGCGTCGGTCGTGACCAGCGCTGCAGCGGCTCGGCCCCCGTCAGATGCGCGCACACTTGCAGCAGGGTGCGAGCCGGGTAGACAGCAGCGTCTTGTACCAGCGCCGCTTCCGCTGCGTTGGGTTCGGGCAGCACGAAGGCCCGTCCCGAGTGATGGGCCCGGTAGGTCATGGCGAGCGCGCCACGGATGGGCCGCAGCTCGCCCGTCAGTGCGAGCTCTCCGGCAAACTCGAGCTCGGCGAACTTGTCGCCCGGCACTTGCCCGGTCGCAGCCAGAATGCCCAGTGCAATGGGGAGATCGAAACGCCCGCTCTCCTTGGGCAGATCGGCCGGCGCGAGGTTTACCGTGATGCGCCGTGCCGGGAATGCAAAGCGCGCGGTCTGCAGTGCTGCGCGCACGCGATCCTTCGCTTCTTTTACCTCGGTGTCAGGCAGTCCAACGATGGTGAAGGTGGGCAATCCGTTGGCGAGGTGCGCCTCCACCGTCACCGGCGGGGCGTCCATGCCCGAGATGGCACGGCTGTGCAGCACGGCAAGCGACATGCGGGCAGGATAGACGAAACAAAAGAGGGGCGCTTCCGCGCCCCTCGCTCTCGTGTGATCTGGACGGAGTCGCCGGTCTACTGCTTGAGCGCCTCGACGTTGATCAGCAGCTTGACCTCGTCGCCGAGCGCGGGGACGTACTTGGTCATGCCGAAATCGGAGCGCTTGATCGTGGCGCTCGCTTCGGCTCCGCACACTTCTTTTTTGAGCATCGGGTGCTGCCCGCAGGTGAAGCGGGTGATATTCAGGGTGATGGGCTTGGTGACGCCCAGAATGGTCATTTCGCCAGGCACGGAGCTGGGCGCATCGCCGTTGAACGCGATCCTGGAAGCCTTGAAGTCGATGGTCGGATACTTGGCGGCGTTGAAGAAGTCTTCGCTCTTGAGATGCTCATCGAGCTTGCTCACACCGGTGCTGACCGAGCCGACCTCGATGCGCACGTCCACGCTCCCGGTCCTGGCGGCTCGATCCAGGACAACGGTGCCAGTGACGTTGTCGAAGCGGCCGCGCTGGACCGACCAGCCGAAGTGGTCGATCTCGTAGCTGGGATGAGTATGGCGGAGATCGACGCTATAGGTGTCGACCGCCCTCACCGGTGCTGACAGAACGCCAGCCGAGAACATCAGGATCGCTGCATACCGCTTCTGCATTCGAATCTCCATTGGTTGTCATTGCTTGGCCGCCGAGAACCGGAACTTGATCTGTACCTCGTTCGCGACCGTGTCGGTGTCAGACCACGCCCCTTCACCGATGCCGTAGTCGAGGCGCTTGAGAGCCAAGGAGCCTTCGAACATGCCACCAGCCCCGGCGGACTTGTAAGTGAAAGGCGCGGTGACGTCCTTGCTGCGCCCCTTGATGGTCAACTTTCCGCCAACTTCATAGCGGCC
>DASPUW010000084.1:0-5984 GCA_035622675.1 Burkholderiales bacterium
TTCCCGTCGACTCGGCCGACAGCCTGCACCTGCAGATGGAAGCGATGAAGCTCGCGTTCGCCGACGCCTACCGCTACGTGGCCGACCCGAGGTCGATGACGTTATCCGCGGCGTCGCTGCTGGATCCAGACTATCTGCGGCAGCGCGCTGCATTGATCGACCGTTCCCGGGCGCAGGACTTCGGCCATGGCGTGCCGGCGGGGCGCGGCACCATCTACCTCACGGTAGCCGACGCATCCGGCATGATGGTGTCCTACATCCAATCGAACTACAACGGGTTCGGCTCCGGCGTCGTCGTGCCGGATACGGGGATCAGCCTGCAGAACCGAGGCTTCGGCTTCAGCCTCGAGCCAGGCCACCCGAATCAGGTCGGGCCCGGCAAGCGGCCATTTCACACCATCATCCCGGGTTTCGTCACCCAACGCGGCGAGGCGCTGATGAGCTTAGGCGTGATGGGCGCGGACATGCAGCCGCAGGGCCACGTCCAGATGATGGTCCGCCTCGCAGACTATGCGCAGAATCCCCAGGCGGCAGCCGATGCGCCGCGCTGGAAGGTGTTTCGCGGATGCCAGATCGCGCTCGAACACGCTGTGCCGACACGGGTGGCGGCGGAGCTCGCGCGGCGCGGCCATCAGGTGCGGCACACCGAGCGCTGGAACATGGAGTTCGGCTCGGCTCAGCTGATCTACCGCTTGCCAGGCGGGTATGTTGCCGCGTCTGACCCGCGCCGCGACGGACAAGCCGTGGGGTTTTAGGTTCTTAGGAACCGGGCTGAAGCGCCTTCGCTCGGATAGCCGTGAGGCTGGTACGGGTGGTGATGGCGTCGGGATCGATGCGCAGCTCGAGCAGCGCCGGACCGCCGCACGCCAGGGCTTCCTCGAACGCGGGCGCAAACTGGGAGGTTTTCTCCACGATGGCGCCGTGCGCTCCGTAAGCGCGCGCGAGCTGAGCGAAATCCGGGTTGCGCAGCGCCGTTCCATGCACTCTCGCCGGATAGTCGCGTTCCTGATGCATGCGGATCGTGCCGTACATCCCGTTGTTGACCACGAGGAAGACGACAGCGGCGCCGTACTGTACTGCGGTGGCGAGCTCTTGCCCGGTCATCAGGAAGTCGCCGTCGCCTGAGAAGCACACCACTGTCCGCTCTGGGTGCAGCAGCTTCGCGGCTACAGCGGCGGGCACGCCATAACCCATCGCTCCGTTGGTCGGCGCGAGTTGGGTGCGCAAACCCGTGTACTGATAGAAGCGCTGCACCCAGCCCGAGAAATTTCCGGCGCCGTTTGTCACGATGGTGTCCGGCGGCAGCCGGCTGCGCAGCCACGCCACCGCCTCGCTCAAGTTGAGCGCACCGGGCATCGGCACCGGCTCCAGGCTGAGCAGATATTCCTGGCGCAGCATCTGGGTCCACTTCCCCCACGCCACTTCAGCGGGAGGCGTTAGTGCCTTGGCGCACGCGGCGAACTGTTCCATCCCCGAGTTGATCATCAGCTGTGCTTGGTACACGCGCCCCAGCTCCTCTGCGCCCGCATGCACGTGGACCAGCGTCTGCGACGGCCGTGGAACCTCGAAGAGCGTGTAGCCGCCGGTAGTCATTTCCCCCAGGCGCGGCCCGATCGCGAGCACAAGGTCGGCTTCGCGGGCGCGTTTCTTCAGCTCCGGACTGATGGCGATACCCACCTCGCCGGCATAGTTGCGGTGGCGGTTGTCCAGCAGATCCTGGCGGCGGAACGAACAGGCCACCGGCAGGTTCCAGGCCTCGGCGAAGGCACGCGCATCCTGGCAAGCCTGTGCGGTCCAGTCGCCTCCGCCCAGGACGGCCAGGGGCCTTTGCGCCTGACCCAGCAGGCTGGCGAGACGCGCCATGTCGCTTGCGCCCGGAGCCGGTTTGATACGCTGATAGCGACCCACCTCAGGCGAGAGCGCCCGGCTGACGAGCATGTCCTCGGGCAGGGACAGGACTACAGGACCCGGGCGTCCGGAGACGGCGAGATGAAAAGCATGGCTCAGGTACTCGGGGATGCGCTCGGCACGATCGATCTGAGCCACCCACTTGGCCATCTGGCCATACATCCGGCGGTAATCGACTTCCTGAAACGCCTCGCGCTCGACGACGTCGCCGCCCACCTGCCCGATGAACAGGATCATGGGAGACGAATCCTGATAGGAGGTATGCACGCCGATGCTGGCATTGCTCGCTCCGGGGCCTCGCGTCACGAAACAGATGCCGGGACGTCCAGTCAGCTTGCCGTAGGCCTCGGCCATGAACGCCGCACCGCCCTCCTGGCGGCATACGATGAGGCGGACTTGCTCGCGTGCGTCGTACAGCGCGTCGAGCACCGCGAGAAAGCTCTCACCGGGAACGCAAAATGCCAGCTCGACGCCGTTCGCCTTGAGGCAGTCGACCAGAATCTGGCCGCCGCTCGGCAGAGGCCTGTCTTGATTCACGGCAGGTAATGTCCTGGCTATGGGCTCGGGTCGAGACGTGAGCCGCGATTATAAGACCTCGTCATCGATCTGACCTGCGCGCGCCGACGCAGGCCGGGCGGCTATAATGCCGGCGGTCTACGCAGGGACCGGGAGCCAGCCCCGGTCCAGCCTCGGCCGGGCCCTGGCAAAGTGTGATGCCCGCCGGTCGCGCGCCGTACAAGAACATACCAACTTCGGGAGGCATCAAGATGGTCTGGACGCAGGTCTACGATCCGCTCGGCAACCCTTGGCTCTCTACCGTCTGCGCAGCGCTCCCCGTCATCGTGCTGCTCGGAAGCTTGGCATTTTTGCGCATGGCCGCACACTGGGCCGCGGTGATGGGACTCATCGCAGCCTTGCTGATCGCGATCGTGGTGTTCGGCATGCCCACGCAGATGGCGGGCGCCGCCGCGATGTACGGCGCGTTTTTCGGCCTGCTGCCAATCGGCTGGATCGTGCTCAACATCATCTTCCTGTATCAGCTCACCAAGGAAAAGGGATACTTCCAGATCCTGCAGGACAGCATCGCCGGGGTCACCGAGGATCGCCGCCTGCAGCTCCTGCTCATCGCGTTTAGCTTCGGTGCCTTCTTCGAGGGCGCGGCGGGGTTCGGTACGCCCGTCGCGGTGACAGGTGCGATCTTGATCGGGCTGGGCTTTTCTCCCCTTGCCGCATCCGGGCTTTCGCTGATCGCCAATACCGCGCCGGTGGCGTACGGTGCCCTCGGAACACCGATCATCGCGCTATCCGCCGTCACAGGTCTGGATTTGCTCAAACTGAGCGCGATGGTCGGCCGTCAACTGCCGTTCTTCTCGCTGCTCGTGCCCTTCTGGTTGATCTGGGCCTTCGCCGGGTGGCGCGGCATGAAGGAAATCTGGCCGGCGATCCTGGTGGCCGGTGTGAGTTTCGCCATACCGCAGTTCCTCGTGTCCAACTACCACGGTCCGTGGCTCGTCGACGTGGTCGCCGCAATCATTTCCATGGGCTGCCTCACGGGTTTTCTGAAGGTGTGGAAGCCGAAGACCGTATGGCTCTCAACCGCGCTCAAAGGGCACGAGGCGGACAGCGGTGCAGCCGACCCTGCCGCGGCTCACGTGCCGACCAAGCACGCATCCGCCATGGTATTCAAGGCGTGGCTGCCGTGGATCGTCTTGAGCGTGTTTGTGTTCGCATGGGGCATCCCGCAGGTCAAAAATTTCTTGAACGGCGCCGACACTGCAGCGAAGGTCGAATTCCCCTGGAATGGCGCAACCAAGTTCGACTTCAAGATCCCCGCTCTGCACGAGGGCGTCGAGAAGGTGCCTCCCGTGGTACCCAAGCCTTCCAAAGAAAAGGCCGTCTACAGCCTGAACTGGCTATCCGCCACCGGCTCGGGGATTCTGCTGGCCGCGATCATTGCCGGTTTCCTGATGCAATACTCGGTCGGCGGGTTGCTGCGCAAGTATTGGGAGACCCTCAAGCTGGTGCGCTTCTCACTCCTGACCATCGCAGCGATGCTGGCGCTGGGCTTCACCACGCGCTACTCCGGAACCGACGCGACGATGGGACTCGCCTTCGCCCACACAGGTGTGTTGTATCCGTTCTTCGGGGCGATGCTCGGGTGGCTGGGCGTGGCACTCACCGGTTCCGACACCGCTTCCAATGTGCTATTCGGGGGCTTGCAGAAGATCTCCGCGGAGCAGCTCGGGCTGAACCCTGTGCTCATGGCTGCCGCCAACAGCTCAGGCGGAGTGATGGGTAAGATGATCGACGCTCAAAGTATCGTGGTCGCGAGCACGGCCACGCGCTGGTACGGGCATGAGGGCGACATCCTGCGATACGTCTTCTTTCACAGCGTCGCGCTCGCCGCGCTGGTCGGTCTGCTGGTGACTCTGCAGGCGTACGTGTTCCCCTTCATGCAAGTACCGATGTAGGCCTGGACTAAAAAACGAAGCCCACCATGCGGTGGGCTTCCCGGGGAACGATGATGGGATAGGTTCTAGTGTGCGCTCTCCGCCGCCACCGCCTTCATCGACAGCCGCAACCGCCCTTTCTCGTCCGCCTCCAGCACTTTCACCCGCACCGACTGGCCTTCCTTGAGGTGGTCGGACACGTTCTTCACGCGCTCTTCGGCGATCTGCGAGATGTGCAGCAAGCCGTCCTTGCCGGGCAGGACGCTGACGATTGCGCCGAAGTCGAGAAGCTTGAGCACGGTGCCCTCGTAGACGCGGCCCACTTCCACCTCGGCGGTGATCTCCTCGATGCGCTTCTTTGCGGCGAGCCCGCCCTCGGAGCTCACGCAGGCGATAGTAACGGTGCCGTCCTCGGCGATATCGATGGTGGTGCCGGTCTCTTCGGTGATGGCCCGGATCACGGCGCCGCCCTTGCCGATCACGTCGCGAATCTTCTCCGGCTTGATCTTGATCACGATCATGCGAGGGGCGTAGACCGAGATCTCCGGCCGTGCGCTCTCGAGCGCCTGCTTCATCAGAGACAGAATGTGTATGCGCCCTTCGCGCGCCTGATTCAGCGCAACCTGCATGATCTCCTTGGTGATGCCCTGGATCTTGATGTCCATCTGCAGCGCCGTGACCCCGCGCTCGGTGCCGGCGACCTTAAAGTCCATGTCGCCCAGATGATCTTCGTCACCCAGGATGTCGGACAGCACCGCGAAGCGGTTGCCCTCCTTGATGAGACCCATGGCGATGCCGGCGACGTGGGCTTTGACCGGTACGCCGGCGTCCATCAGCGCCAGGCAGCCGCCACATACCGTGGCCATCGAACTGGAGCCGTTCGATTCGGTGACCTCGGACACGACGCGCATCGAATAGCCGAACTCTTCGGCGCTGGGCAGCATCGCCGCCAGCGCACGCTTGGCCAAGCGGCCATGGCCAATCTCGCGTCGCTTGGGGCTGCCTACGCGGCCGGTTTCGCCGGTCGCATACGGCGGCATGTTGTAGTGGAGCATGAATCGTTCGGTGTACTCGCCCTGCAGGGCGTCGATGATCTGCTCGTCGCGTGCGGTGCCGAGCGTCGCCACCGCCAGCGCCTGCGTCTCGCCGCGCGTGAACAGAGCGGAGCCGTGCGCCCGCGGCAGCACTCCCGTACGGATCGAGATCGGGCGCACGGTTCGCGTATCGCGCCCGTCGATGCGCGGATCGCCGCTCAAGATCTGGCCGCGCACGATCTTGGCCTCGAGATCGCCGAAAGTCGTTCGAACCAGATTCTCGTCGGCCGGCTCGGCCGCCTGCTCGACGAGCTCCTTCCGCACCTGCCCTTGCAGCGCGGCAATCTGCTCGGAGCGCGACTGCTTCTGGCGCGTGCGGTAAGCCTCCTGCAGCCCGGCATAGGCGATCGCCGTGACCTTGTCGATCAATGCCTGATCCTTTGCCGGCGGGGCCCAATCCCACAGCGGCTTGCCGGCCTGCTCGGCGAGCTCGTTGATCATGTTGATGACCGGCTGCATCTGCTCGTGGCCGTACACCACCGCGCCGAGCATGATCTCCTCCCCAAGCTCGCTCGCCTCCGATTCGACCATC
>DASPUW010000085.1:0-27689 GCA_035622675.1 Burkholderiales bacterium
ATCGGATGCAGGTTGCGGAAGCCGTCGCCCGCCCAGCGCGGCGACGCCTTCATGCGCTCGAGGCGCGCGCCCTGCGATCTGGCTCCGAGCGACTTCACGGCTCGAGTGATAGGAGGCTTGATGAGTGCCGGGCGGACTCTACCACTAGAACGGCTCCTTGTAGGGACGGAGATCCACCTCGTGCGCCCATGCCGAGCGCCCCTGCCGATGAATGTGCCAATAGGTTTCGGCAATGGCGTCGATGCCGAGCAGACCGTCCTCGCCCCGCTCTTTGACAAGCTCCGGCCGGCGCTGTAGCAGCCGATCGCCCTCGATACCGCCGTCGATGATCACGTGCGCGACGTGCAGGCCCTGCGGGCCAAATTCGCGCGCCATGCTCTGTGCAATCATGCGCAGGCCGGCTTTTGCTGCCGCGAAGTGCGCGAAGCCCGGCTTCCCGCGCATGCTTCCCGACGCTCCGGTGAACAGCACCGTGCCGCGCCCGAGCGGCACCATGCGCCGCGCCGCTTCGCGGCCGACCAGAAATCCGCCAAAGCACCCGACTCGCCAGAAGTCTTCGAAAACGTCGGCTGCGAGCTCCCGGAAGTCTAGCTTGCGGTTGTTGCCCGCGTTGTACACGACGAGATCGGCGGGCTCGCGGCCAGCACCGGGCGAAAACGCGCGGTCGAAGGCGCGCGCCACGTCTGCTTCCTTTGTCACGTCGGCCGTGATCGGTTCTGCGCTGCCGCCGCCGTTGCGGATTGACCCGACAACCTGGTCGATTTTCTCTCCAGTCCGGCCCAGGACGAGGACGTGATGCCCTTCGCCGGCGAAGCGCCGGCACAGTGCGGCGCCTAGGCCGCGCTCGGCTCCGACACCGAATACGATTGCGACTGGCTTGGACATGCGATCTCCTCGAAATGGGGGCGACGTTGTATCACTGCGCCGGGGTGGACAGCGACCACACGCGTGCCAGTTGAGCACGCTCGCTTCGCTCGAACCACACGCCCGCGCGGATCGCCGCCGCCAGCGTCACGCCGTATATGGCGAGCCCGGCGGCGAGCGCCGCAAAAAGCCCATGCAACGAACCGGTCGCGTACAGCGCCAACGCGCCACCGCCCAAAGCGACGGCCATGCGCATGAAGCCGCTCAACAAGGGCCACAGTAAACGCCCCGCACCTTGTGAAGCAAAGTAGAGCGAAAGGCCGAGCCCGAAAAGTCCGTAGGCCGGCCCGACGATGTGCAGATAGGCGCTTCCGGTTTGCAGCACGCGCGGCTCGTCTGTGAACAGGCCGAGCCAGGCTCGCGGCCAGAACGCGGCGAGCAGTCCAATCACCTCGGTCATGACGAATGCGAGTGCGCCGCCAACGAGCGCGATGCGCAGGGCCCGGCCGCGCTGTCCTGCGCCGATGTTGGTGCCGACCAGAGCTACCAGGGGGGCGCCCAGACCGAACACGAGCGGGATCAGCAAATACTCGAGGCGAGCGCCGGTGCCGTAGCCGGCGACCGCATCGGGCCCCCCGGCACCCACCAACGCGATGGCAAATACGAATACGAGCGTGGTCTGGAGCGTGCTGACAGACCCGACCGCGCCGACGCGAAGAATGTCCACGAACAACACCTTGCGCAGACCCGAAAGCTTGGGGCGCACCACCGCGCGCCCGGACCAGATATACCAGGCCAGACCGGCGGCTGTGAGCGCCGTCGTGAGCACGACCGCAATCCCGGCGCCGGCCATGCCGAGCGCCGGCAGCGGGCCGACACCGAAGATGAAAATCGGCGACAACGGAATGAGCGCGAACACGCCGGCGCAGATGGCGACGGAAGGCACCAGCATATTCCCGGTACCGCGCAGCACGCTGGCGAGAGCGTTAAGGAGCCACACCAACGTGCACCCCGCGAACACGATGTTGGAATAGCTGAGTGCCGCATCGAGCGACGCGCCCTGCCCTCCGAGCGCCCGATAGAGAGATGGCCCGAACAACAGAATCGGAAGCGAGAAGGCGATGCCCAGTGCGGTATTGATGATGAGCGCGTGCCAGACCAGGGCGTCAGCGTCGGTTCGCCTTCCGCTCCCAAGAGCACGGGCAATCGCAGAGGAGATACCACCGCCGACCGCCCCCGCGGACAGCATCTGCATCATCATGAAGCCGGGAAACACCAGGGCCATGCCGGCGAGCGCCGCCGTTCCCAGACGAGAAACCCACCACGTCTCGATCAACCCGGTCGACGCCTGTATCAGCATCACGAGGATGTTGGGCCAGGCCAGCCGCAGCAGCGTCCGGACGATGGGTCCCTCGAGCAGCAGACGCGTGCGCGGGCTCATCCCGGTGCGCTGCGTATCCGAGCTCGCAGGCTGAACAGCCGCGTTCATGAACCTGTCCCCGCGGCCGGTTTCACGTCAATGCGGGAGCGATGCCCGACGAAGGCACGGTAGACTCGGCATAAATGGATGCATCGCGATGCGCGGCCGCAGGCTGGTCGAAGATGAGACAGGTCGTCGTCGCATGCGCGTACAGCCTGCCGTCCGGACCCACAAGGCGTCCTTCCGCGGTCGCCACCTGCCGGCCAGCGTGCAGCACCTTGCCCTCCGCGCGCACCAGCGGCACCGCATCGGTGAGAGCGCGCACGATGTTGAGCTTGAGCTCCAGCGTTGTGTAGGCTTTGCCTGCTGGCAGCGTCGAGTGCACAGCGCATCCCACCGCTGAATCGAGCAGCGTGGCGAACCAACCGCCGTGGACGGTGCCGAGCGGGTTGTAGTGCCTCAATTGCGGACGACCCTGAAACACGGCCAGCCCGGGCTCGACGTGGATCGGTACGAAGTCAAGCGTATCGCCGATCGGCGGACGCGGCAGGCTTCCGGCGAAGATCGCCTGGAACACCTCCATGCCGGTGCGGCCAGCCAGCTGTTCGGGGCGCACGTATCCGGGACTGGCAGCGAGCCGCTCTCGTACCGCGGCCTCTTCGGCCCGCCAGCGGGCGATCGTTTCTTCGACGCTCATGAGGTTTTTCTCTCTTACACACTTGCATTTACAATAATTGTAGGTACAATACTTCCAAATGGCTGATCCCGTCAAGCCCCAGGGCTGCACCAATCTGAAGCTGCGGCAGTTGAGCCGCGTTGTGACGCGGCACTACGACTCCTTCGTCGCAGCGACCGGACTCAAGAACACGCAGTATTCGCTGCTTTCGCACGTGGTACTGCTGGGGCCGATTCGCCCGTCCGATCTCGCGCAACGCATGCGGCTCGACGCCTCAACTCTGACGCGCAACCTGCAGCCACTGATCGCGCAGGGCTGGTTGCGGCAAGGACCCGGCGACGACGCGCGCAGCCGTTTGGTGGAGGCCACCGAGGCGGGACGCACTAAACGCGCGGAAGCTCAACGCGCATGGAAGCAGGCGCAGCTCGCGCTCAATGCACGCTTGGGAAGCGAGCGTGTGGCGGCATTGCACGCGCTGCTCGAAGATTGCATCGACCGGCTCGACACCGAAGAAGCAGATAGCGAGGCTTGACCGGGCTCGTCGGGCTGGCGAAGTCAACGGAACCGGAGAGGTCTATCATCACCGCACACCCGCCGTTGCCGCTAGTCGACGCCGTTGTTGACCATTCTCAGTGACCTGAGCGACTTCGCTTCGACCGTCCTGCTCGCGGTCGCGGCGCTGCTTCCGATCGTCGATCCGCTGGGCGCCGCGCCGGTCTATCTCGCAATCACCGCTGGCCTTACTTCCGAGGAGCGAGGACGAACGGCGAAGGCCGTCGCCCTGAACAGTTTCCTGCTGCTCATCGCTTCAGCCCTGATCGGCGCCTATGTCCTCGACTTCTTCTCGCTGTCGGTTCCCGCCGTTCAAGTCGCCGGGGGCATCCTGATCTGCGCCATCGCCTGGTCGCTGCTGAACAGCGCGAGCTTCGCGCCGGCGCTCTCCCGGCAGGGAGCATCGACCGTAACCCCGGACGAGCTCAGTCAGCGCGCCTTTTACCCCTTGACCATGCCGCTTACGGTGGGCCCCGGCTCGATCTCGGTAGCTGTCACGCTGGGCGCAAACCCCAAACCTGGCCTGCGCACGTTGGTCGTGACCGGGGTGGCGCACGCGCTTGGCATGTTCATCGTTGCTGTGTGCGTCTACCTCTGCTATCGGTACGCCGACGCTATTCTCAAGAGGCTGGGACCGACTGGCACGAGCGTGATGGTGCGGCTCTCTGCGTTCATCTTGCTGTGCATCGGTGTCCAGATTTGCTGGAACGGTCTGCACGCGCTGCTCCTTGGCGCCTTCCCGAACGCTGTCCACTGACGCTGCGCTCCAGACCCTCTTCGAAGAGCACAGGAGGGATATGCGAAAGCGCGTGAGAGGCGGCGAATTTTCGGTTAATGTCAGCAGGATCGCTACACGGACACAGGGATCCCCGAGACCGGCGGGCGGCCAAGCCGAGGCTCGAGCGCGCCGGCCTGCCAACCAAGGCCACAACCGATGAATTGGAAAGATAGGATGATTGCTATGGCGGGGGTCAAGAATCTTCTGCACCACAGATGCTCGTGGAGAGCCAGTATTTTGGCGGACAGGATCAAGAGTCCGAACGTGAGCGCTAGGGACGAAGGACTTCTCGCGGGACTGCTGTTCAAGTCTCTCGTCGGAACCGCTGCCTTGCTCCTGGCGGCGTTCCTGCTCTGGGCGCTTCGGAGTCTAATCGTCCCCGTGCTGGTGAGCGGCTTGCTGGCATACATCTGCCGCCCCATGGTGTCGGAGCTGGAGCGCTTTCGCATTCCACGCGGCCTGGCGATCGGGCTATTGCTCCTCGTGGTTGCTCTTGCCGCCTTGTTCGTCGTCGACCGGCTGCGCACGCTGGTGCCTTCGCAAACTGGGGCCGTCGAGCTCAAGATCCGCGCGCTGTACGCGATCAACGAGCGCTACCGCGGCCTGATGGAGCTCGATCCGACGTTGACGAAGGGCAACCGCCTGTATCAGTTCGTACGCGCGGACTCGGACCCTTTGCTCGACCGGGTCAATCAGCTGCTAGCCCTCCCACCGGAAGAGCGTTCCCTGTTTTTGGCATCGCGCTCAGGCGGTGCGGCCACTTCGGCCGCGCCGGACCGTCTGCTCGACCAGGATCGAGCCAATCTTCAGACGATCGACGTGCGTACGCGGGCGGCGCGCATCGCGCCGGGCGCGGCGAGTCTGCCTCCACGCCCTGCGGAACTCTATGAGGGCTCGCCGGCGGCCGGCAGGCCGGTCTCGTACCTGGCACAGCTCCTCTCCAACTGGATCATCGCCCCGCTTGTCTTCCTTTTCCTGCTGAGCGATACCGGGCAGCTCAAGCGCGGTCTGCTGAGCATGGTGCCCAACCGCCTGTTCGAGCCCGCTCTCATCGTGCTCGCCGATCTCGACCACGCACTGGGAGACTGGTTGCGCGGCCTGTTCCTCGAGTCCTGTCTTCTGGGCATCACCGTCGCGCTGCTGCTGACCGTCGTCGGCATTCCGCTGCGGTGGGCGATCGGCATCGGTCTGTTCGCGGCTGCGACGAATGCCGTTCCGTATCTGGGGTCCGCGGTGGCCCTGCTGGGCGGCCTCGCCTACGCGCTCCTGGCACAGGAGATTCATCCGCTGATCCCGATGGTGAGCATCGACAATCTCGCGATCTGGGTGATCGCCGCCGTCGTACTTGCAGAGGTCATCAAGAGCGCCGTCTACGAACCCGTAGTGCTGGGCGGCGCAGTCAAGCTCCACCCTCTCGTGGTTGTGATCGGAGTGACCGGCGGAGCGATCCTGTTCGGCTTCGTGGGCGTGCTGCTCGCGGTCCCCGCCATCAGCATGTTCAAAGTCTTCGTCGCCAGCACCGCCAGGCAGCTCAACGCCTATGGGCTGATTTGATGCGCCTAGTCTAAGCTGACCTCCGCTCCTTGCGCCGTGCTGCCGAGGACGCCTACGACATTGCCCCCACGCCCGGCGACGGATCCGGCGGGAGAGGGATGAACTCGGCGCTGTCCAGATCGGGAAGCTTCATGCGTCCAGCTCTCCAGTCGGCCTTCGCCTGAGCGATGCGTTCTTTCGAAGACGACACAAAGTTCCATTCGATGAAGCGCTCACCCACCGGCGCTCCGCCCAGCAGCATGAGCACGCTCGGCGCGGTCGCTTCGACGATTGCACCCGCGCCACCCGGGAAGACCGCCATCTGCGCCGGGCTTATCGCCTCCCCGTCCGCTTTCACGGCACCAGAGACGAGATAGGCCGCCCGTTCCTCGTGCTCGCCCGGGAGCGCGATCCGCCCGCCTCGCTCGAGTACGGCATGCACGTAAAACAGCGGCGAATGCGTGTTCACCGGCGCGCGCAGGCCATAGGCCTCACCGGCGAGAAGCCGCAGCCAGACGCCGCCGTCGCTGAGAACAGGCAGGTCCTGTCCCTCGTGGTGCGCGAATGAGGGCGTTGCTTGTTCGTGGCCATCCGGCAGCGCGACCCACGATTGGATCCCATGCATGGGTCCGCCCTCGCGGCGCGCCCGCTCAAAACGTTCAGAGTGCGTAATGCCGCTGCCTGCGATCATCCAGTTCACTTCGCCCGGGCGAATCGCCTGCTCCACGCCGGTGGAGTCGCGATGCAGGAGCTCGCCTGCAAAAAGATAGGTGACGGTGGAAAGCCCGATGTGCGGATGCGGACGCACGTCGGCGCTGCGCGGCAGGCCCTTGGGCAGATCGACCGGACCCATGTGATCCAGGAAGATGAATGGCCCCACCATGCGGCGCTTCGAGAACGGCAGAATACGGCCCACCTCGAAGCCGCCGATGTCGCGCCGCCGCTCATCGATGATCAGCTCGATCATCGTCTTTACGCGCCTCGCCTGACGCCAGCGGTCTGGCGCGTCCGAATTTCAATCTGAGAGGTCAGCGTACGATGAAGCGGGCACTTGTCGGCGATATCCATCAGCCTCTGCCGCTGCTCTTCGGAGAGATCCCCGAGAAGAGAGATCTCCCTTTCGATCCGCTCGATCGTCCTGACTTCGGTGTCGCAGCTCGCGCAGTCATCGGCGTGAACCTTCGCGTACGACAGCTCGACGTGCACGCCCTCCAGCGACCACCGCCTCCGTTCGGCATACATCTGCACCGTGATGCTGGTGCATGCTCCTAGCGCGGCAAGCAGCAATTCATACGGCGTGGGGGCCGCTTCGCCTCCGCCCACGTCGCTCGGCTCGTCTGCCTGCAGCTTGTGAGGCCCAACAGTTATGTCCTGCAGGTATTTCGATCGTCCAGGGGCTACTGATACCTTTCTCGGCACGCGACCCTCCTGTTACTCAGGCAACCACCCCGTCACGCTGCCCGTGCTTTGAAGAGGAGCGCAGGCCGCGACGTCTAAGTATCGCTCAGATACGGGATTCTGCCGTTGTCACAAAACCGCCACACGGAGGTTGTACGTTCTACCGTCTGCACATACCCCCCGCAGGAGCCAAAAGTTGAACTCAGACGAGGAAGACCTGGTTCGCCGCACGTACCGAGACCTCGTGGACAGCTACGACGAGGAACTGGAGCTGGAGCTGGAAGACTGGACCGAGGATGGTGCGCCGGAGCGCGCCTTGACTTCGCCCGACGCGCAGGAAAAGGAATATCGCCGGCACTATTTCCGCGAGCTGCTCCGTCTGCAGGCGGAGCTGGTCAAGCTCCAGGATTGGGTGGTGGCCACCAAGCACAAGGTCGTCATCCTGTTCGAGGGACGCGACGCCGCCGGCAAAGGCGGGGTGATCAAGCGCATCACGCAGCGCCTGAATCCGCGCACATGCCGCGTGGCCGCCTTGCCCGCACCGAACGACCGCGAACGAACACAGTGGTACTTCCAGCGCTACGTGTCCCACCTGCCGGCAGCCGGCGAGATCGTCCTGTTCGACCGCAGCTGGTACAACCGCGCAGGTGTAGAGCGCGTGATGGGATTTTGCACCGATCAGGAGTACGAGGAGTTCTTCCGTTCGGTGCCGGAGTTCGAAAAGATGCTGGTGCGGTCGGGCGTACAACTGATCAAGTACTGGTTCTCCATCTCGGACGATGAACAACATCTGCGCTTCCTCGGGCGCATGCACGATCCGCTGAAGCAATGGAAGCTGAGCCCGATGGATCTCGAGTCACGCCGCCGCTGGGAGGAGTACACCAAAGCGAAGGAAGTGATGTTCGAACGTACTCACATCGCGGACGCACCCTGGTGGGTTGTCGCGGCGGATGACAAGAAGAAAGCGCGGCTCAACTGCATACACCACCTTCTGACCCAAATACCGTATGCGGAAATTCATCACGCCGGCATCGTGCTGCCGAACCGGGAGCGGCACGAAGACTACGTGCGCCATCCAGTGCCGCAGCAGATGATGGTCCCCGAAGCGTACTGACACTACTACCCACGTGCCCTTCGGATTTACATCGGAGGAATTCGACATGCCCCAGCTCAGCGAAATTGGCAGCAGCGCCGGAACGAAGCCCCAACGGGTGTTCGACCTGCTGCAGCAGTACGAAATCGGCCTGGTCCCTCTGCCGCGCAAGGCGGTCGATTCGTTCCGGCGGCACCTCGTCTTCGATCACATGGTCGATCCCGAGAAGGCCAGCATGCGCCAGCGATTCCAGGCCGTCAGCCGCTCCATCCGCGATCTGCTGGCGCAGCGGTGGCTCAAGACCAAGGAAACCTACTATCGCGAAAACCCCAAGCGCATCTACTACCTGTCGATGGAGTTCCTGATCGGGCGCTCGCTCGCCAACAATGTGCTCAACATGATGATCGACCCCCTCATCCGCGACATGATGCAGGAGGAAGGCATCGATCTGCTGGCGCTGGCGGAAACCGAGCCCGACGCTGGCTTGGGAAACGGCGGGCTGGGGCGGCTTGCCGCATGCTTCATCGACTCGCTCGCAACCTTGCAGATTCCTGCGCACGGCTACGGGCTCCGCTACGAGTACGGCATCTTCCGCCAGGGCCTGCAGGATGGATTCCAGAGCGAGATGCCGGACAACTGGCTGCGCCGTCCCGATCCCTGGGAGGCCGTGCGCTATGCGGATACCGTTCCAGTCCAGGTCAATGCACACATCCGCATCGACCGTGGAGAGGCCCGCCTGGAAGGCAACCACCCGTCGATGTGGCTGGGAATTCCCTACGACCGGCCGGTGATCGGCTATGGCGGTCGGAATATCAACACGCTGCGGCTGTGGGGTGCGGCCTCGCCCGAATCCTTCAACTTCCTCGAGTTCAGTCACGGTGATTTCTTCGGCGCAGTCCTCGACAAGGTGGCGGCCGAGAATCTGACGCGCGTCCTGTACCCAGATGATTCCACCGTCGCAGGCAAACGCCTTCGGTTTGCGCAGGAATTCTTCCTGGTCGCGTGCTCGCTGGCCGACATCGTGGCGCGTTTCCTCCGCTCCAACAATGAGTGGCACGCCCTGCCGGACAAGGCGGCTATCCAACTCAATGACACCCATCCCGCTCTGGCGGTGACCGAGCTCATGCGCATCCTGCTCGATCAGGCGCGCCTCGGGTGGGACGATGCCTGGGATATCACGGTGCGAACCCTTGCCTACACCAATCACACCCTGCTGCCCGAGGCCCTGGAAAAATGGCCTGTCGAGTTGTTCGAGCTGCTGCTGCCCCGTCACCTGGAGATCATCTACGAGATCAACCGCCGCTTCCTCGATCAGGTGCGCATGCGGTTCCCCGACGACGACTCCCGCCCCGCGCGCATGAGCTTGATCGAAGAGCAGCCGGAGAAACAGGTGCGCATGGCGCATCTGGCGATCGTCGGGACGCACAGCACCAACGGCGTCGCCGCCATTCACACCGAGCTCTTGCGCACCAACACGGTCCGCGATTTTGCGGAGATGTTCCCGACGCGCTTCAACAACAAGACCAACGGGGTCACGCCACGCCGCTGGCTGCTGCTGGCCAATCCGTGGCTCGCCAATCTCATCACCGAAGCCATCGGCGACGCCTGGATCACGGACCTTGCTCAGTTGCGCAAGATCCTTCCGCTCGCCAGCGACGCCGCCTTTCGGGACGACTTCCGCCGCGCCAAGCGTCAAGCCAAAGTACGCCTCACCGATTGGCTTCGGGCCACGGCGGGGCACACCATCGATCCAGATTCGATCTTCGATTGTCAGATCAAGCGCATTCACGAGTACAAGCGCCAGTTGCTCAACGTGCTGCACATCATCGTGCTGTACCAGCGGCTGCGTGCGGATCCGAAGCTCGAGGTAGCACCACGGACCTTCCTCTTCGCCGGAAAGGCGGCGCCGGCATACACGCTCGCGAAGCTCATCATCAAGCTCATCAACAGCGTAGGCGCCGCGGTCGATTCCGATCCCGCCAGCCGGGAGCGCCTCAAGGTCCTGTTCCTCCCGGACTACAGCGTGAGTTTGTCGGAACGGCTGATTCCCGCCAGCGACGTGTCCGAGCAGATCTCGACTGCAGGGTACGAGGCGAGCGGCACCAGCAACATGAAGTTCATGATGAACGGCGCGCTAACTGTCGGCACGCGCGATGGAGCCACGATCGAGATGGCAGAGGAAGCGGGTGCGGAGAATCTGTTCCTGTTCGGACTGACCGCCCGGCAAGTGGCGGACAGCCGCGGCTGGTACAGCCCCTGGTGGCACTATCACAACGAGCCCGAAACGCGCGACGCACTCGACCTCATCGCGAGCGACTACTTCAGTCCTGGTCAGCCCGGATTGTTCCGGCCGATCTGGGACACGCTGCTCACGCACGGCGATTTCTACCTTCATCTCGCCGATCTCGCCGACTACGGCCGCGCTCACGCTGAAGTAGCTGCCCTGTATCATGATCCCGATGCCTGGACGCGCAAGGCAATCCTGAACGTCGGCGCCTCGGGAAAATTCTCGAGCGACCGCTCCATCGCCGAATACGCCGCGCAGATCTGGAACGCGCATCCCTGCCCTGTCCCGTGACAAGCCCAGATAGACCTAGAGGTCCCTCTCCCCTTGCGGGAGAGGGTAGGGTGAGGGGCCGTTGCCACCCCGCCTCGTGAGACGCGGGGAGAAGAAAGAAGGAGTACAAAATGGAAGGCACCCGCATCCCGTCATCGCACTCGAGCGCTCCGGAAGGCACGAAGGTGTTCGAAAGCCCTGCGGCGCTGCTGCCGCAGCCCTGTCAGCTCGTGATCTTCGGCGGCACCGGCGATCTCAGCTGGCGGAAGCTCCTTCCCGCGGTCTACAACCTCAACGTCGACGGAGTGCTTCCCTCTCACTTCACGGTCGTGGCGTTCGGTGTTCCCGCGGAAGGAACCATCGACAGTGATCCGGACGAATATATCCGCGCGCGCGCTCGCGACGGCATCAGCCGCTTCTCCCGTCAGCCGCTCGATGAGGCGCACTGGGCGAGCTTCGCCCGCAGCCTGTTCTTCGTCCAAGGAAGCTTCAACGACACGCGCGCCTACGAGCAGCTGAACGCGCGCCTGGAGTCTCTCGATCAGCAGTTCGGCATCCCCGGCAGCCGCGTGTACTACCTGGCCGTGCCGCCAAGCTTGGTGGGCCACTGCGTCAAGCATCTGCAGGCCGCCGGCATGGTGCGCGATCCGGGCGATACGACAGCATTCACGCGCGTGATCGTCGAAAAGCCGATTGGGAGAGACTTGGAAAGCGCCCGCGAAGTGAACCGCGTGGTCGGTGCCTCGTTTGCGGAGAGCCAGACCTACCGCATCGATCACTACCTCGGCAAGGAGACGGTGCAGAACGTGCTGGTGCTGCGGTTCGCCAACAGCATCTTCGAGCCGCTGTGGAATTCGAAGTGCATCGATCACGTGCAGATCACGGTGGCGGAGGAGGAAGGGCTCGCGCAGTACGATCCATCCAACGGGGAGATCATCGCGACCCGTGCTGGATACTACGAAGGGATCGGCGCCCTGCGTGACATGGTTCAGAACCACATGCTTCAGATCCTGTGCGTGGTCGCGATGGAACCGCCGTGGTCGCTGGCTCCCGAGGTGGTTCGCGACGCGAAGGTGGGAGTGCTGAATTGCCTGCGTCCGATCACCGCGGCTGATGTGGATGCGAGCGTGGTCCGCGGGCAGTACATCGAAGGCGACGTCCACGGACAGCGCGTTCCCGGTTACCGGAAGGAGGTGCGCAAGTCTTTCGAGATCATGGGGCGGGAGCTGCCGAAGGCGTCGATGCACTCGACCACTGAAACCTTCACCTGCCTCAAGCTCTTCATCGACAACTGGCGCTGGGCCGGCGTGCCGTTCTATCTGCGCACCGGCAAGCGGCTCCCGAAGAGGGTCAGCGAGGTGGCGATCCAGTTCAAGGATGTGCCCCAGATCCTGTTCAATTCCAATCCGGACATGCAGCTCGAGCCGACGGTGCTGTCGGTTCGCGTGCAACCCGAGGAAGGCCTGGCGATGCGCATCGCATCGAAACTCCCGGGACCGAAGATCCGCATCTATCCGGTGAAGATGGAGTTCAACTATGCCAGCGGCTTCGGGGCCAGCTCGCCCGAAGCGTACGAGCGGTTGATTCTCGACGTGATGGCGGGCGACGCCACCCTCTTCATGCGCCGCGACCAGGTCGAGGCCGCGTGGCAGTTCGTCACTCCGGTGCTGGAACGCTGGGAAAAGGTGGGCGTGCGCGATTTGCCTGAGTACCAGTGTGGCACCTGGGGGCCGGTCGAGGCCGATCGGTTGATCGAACCGGATGGCCGATTCTGGAGAAGCCTGTGACCGAGCGGGCGGCGTTCGCGCCATCGGGGAGCGTGCCCGCTCCGCTACGCGCGGTCGAAGCCGAACTCGCACGGCAGATGAAGGTGCTGCAGGGCGCCGGGGAGTACCCCATCCACTCCGCTCGCATGTCCAACCTGGTGATCTTCAGCGACAACCGGGAGCGGGCAGAGAGCCTCGCCGCAGAGGTGCCGGACGTCGTCTCGATTCATCCGGCGCGAGTTCTTCTCGTGCTGGGCGAAGGCGAATCAGGCGACGCGCCGATTTCCGCGGGCACGCTGGTCCGGCCGCGGCAGAGCAAAGCGGCGGCGGATGCGTGCTTCGAGATGATTACGCTGCACGCGGCCGGCGCCGCGACTGCGAGACTGCCGTTCGCGGTGCGCGCATTGCTGGTCGGCGATCTGCCGATCAACCTGTGGTGGGCATCGAACCAGCCGCCGCCGTTCGCGGGCGCGTTCCTTTTCGATCTCGCCGAAAACGCCCAGCAGATCATCTACGATAGCAGCGGCTGGCTCGATCCGACGCGCGCGGTGGCGAGCACCGCTCACTGGCTCGAAGGCGTCTCGAAAGGATTGCCCGGCGGCCGCTGGCGCGTGGCGTCCGACGTGAACTGGCGCCGCCTCAAGTACTGGCGCCGCATTCTGGGACAGACACTGGATGCGAGCGCTCCAGGCGCTGCTGCCGCGACCGCAACCGAGCTCCTGCTCGAGCATGGACCGCACGCCGTCATCCAGGCATGGGGACTCGCAAGCTGGTTGACGCGGCGACTGGGCTGGAAGGTGAAAGCCGGCAACGTCGAACTCGGCGTCGAGATACGCTGGGTCTTCGACGCACCCCACGGCGCCGTTGCCGTCCGGATCAAGCGTCATCCCGAGGGACCTTCCGAAGTACGCCAGGTGCGCTTGCAATACCGCATCGACGACAAGCCTGCCGCTCTGGTGTTCCGTCCGTTGGACGCGACCCGGCTCGAGGTCGTGACCGAGGGCATCGCATCGGCTTCTCGCACGGTGAGTACGCAGCCGCTCTCCTACGCTGAGCTCATCGGCCGGCAGCTCTCCGATCGGGAGCGGGATCCGGTGTTCACCGAAAGCATGGCGACAGCGCAGACGCTCGCACGGAGTCTGATGAGGTAAAGCATTGCTACCAAAGTCGCATAGGCGGCAGTGGGGGCTATCGCGTATGATTTTGTGTCGATAGCTGAAACAAGGAGACCCACATGACGAAGCCAACTACAACCGCCAAACTGAACACACCGACGAGTCTGGGCGAGAAGGCGACCCGGGATCTGTCGGGCGCGCTCAACGCGCTCCTCGCGGATTTCTTCGCGCTCTACCTGAAGACGAAGAATTTCCACTGGCACGCCTCCGGGCCCCACTTCCGCGACTATCACCTGCTTCTGGACGAGCAGGCCGACCAGCTGTACGCCACGACCGACCCGATCGCGGAACGCGTGCGCAAGGTCGGCGGAACGACATTGCGCTCCATCGGTCACATCGCGCGCCTGCAGCGCGTGTCGGACAACGACGCCGAGTACGTCACGCCGCTCGACATGCTCGCCGAGCTGCGCGAGGACAACGCCCAACTCGCCGATCGCATGCGCCAGGTGCACGGGGTGTGCGACGAGCACGGCGATGTCGCGACCGCGAGCCTGCTGGAAGTCTGGATCGACGAGGCGGAGCGCCGGGCGTGGTTCTTGTTCGAAACCACGCGCGCGGGCGAGCAGCCGCACCGCTAGAGGAAAAAAGTCAGAAAGCAATCCAGGCGAAGACGTACACTCAGCCACGGCGGCGCACGTTTTGTCCCTGAACGTTTTCAACTGCCCCTCCAAGTGCGCGGCGGATTGACCTGCCAGCCGCGGGAAGAAAGGGGAGATACTGTCTCCCCCGTTTCCGTGGCACGCTGCACACACGCGTATTGCTATCGCTTCAGCCGCGTCATTGATCGCGCCTTGCGCGGGCTTTCTGCCAGCACCAGCAACGCGATCATCGCCGTTGAAAGAATGATCTTCGTGTTGCATCCACGCCATATCAATCGAGCGGATCACAATTCAGCCCGTTGATTGCCGGTGTTTCGCTCGATGGTTCACATCGAGCGCAATGGTGAACCCTTTACTTCCGCTTCGGGATTAACTGCAGGGGCATGCAGCGGTTGCAACGCTGACGCCTCCGAACCGCATCTTCCGGAATGCACGTTTCGAGAGCGCCGCTCGCACTGGCGGCGACAAAAGGAGAGACCAATGACTAACGGCTTCGATCAGCAAACAGCAACGGGCACCGCGCACCTTACTCGAACCTTAGCGGCAGTGATGCTGTGCTGCGCTGGTGCCGCAGCTGCGGACGCAGACGATCAGCGCTTCCCGATCTTGCCGCCGGTGCCGCTCGTCTCCTCGACGATCCCTGCTAATGGAGACGTGAACCCCTATGGACTTGCTTTTGTGCCTGCTCAATTCCGCAACAACGGCGGACCGTTGAGCACAGGCGACCTACTCGTGTCGAACTTCAACAACAGCAGCAATGCGCAAGGCACCGGAACCACGATCGTGAGGGTAGCGTCAGACGGAACTACGTCACTCTTTTTTCAGGGCCAGGTCGGCCTCGGTCTGACGACTGCACTGGGCGTTTTGAAGGGCGGATTCGTTTTGGTGGGCAACGTTCCTACGACCGACGGCACTTGTGCGACAGTCCAACCTGGATCTATCCTCGTTCTCAATGCCGATGGCGCGCTGGTCGAGACCCTGAGCGACCCGAAGATGCTCAACGGCCCGTGGTACCTCACCATCCACGACAAGGGCGAACAGGCGACCGTATTCGTGTCGAATGTGCTCGATGGCACTGTTACGCGGCTGGAGCTGGCGATTGGCTCCGCCAGCGTCAAGGTCCAGAGCTCGACTCAGATCGCATCCGGCTATCTACATCGCTGCGATCCCGCCGCGCTGGTCGTCGGCCCAACTGGGCTGGCATATGACGCGAAGCGCGATCGACTTTATGTCGCCTCGACCGGGGACAACAAGATTTTCGCCATCATGAACGCTGGCAGCATCAAGCAAAGCCACGGTATGGGCAGTGTCGTCTTCCAGGATCAAAAGCACCTGCACGGGCCGCTTGCGCTGCTGCTTGCTCGGACTGGGCACCTGATCACTGCCAATGGTGATGCGGTGAATGCGGACGCCAAACAGCCAAGCGAAGTCGTGGAGTTCACGCCTTCCGGAAAGTTTATTGCGCAGCTATCTTTAGATCCTTCGGAGGGCGGTGCGTTCGGACTGGCACTTGCTGCGGACGGCGACGACGTGCTGCGGTTTGCCGCAGTGGACGACGTTACCAACAGCGTTTCGGTGTGGACACTGCACGTTCCCGATGACGACTGAAGGCCTGTGCTTGATCGCCTGCGTCGCCTACCGGGTAGGCGGCGCAGCGCAGGCTGATCACGACGCACGACGCAGGGAGACGGCTTCGATCCTGTGGTAGTCGAGGAATGCGGACGCACCTTGTACGCCCATGTAACGCTCCAGCACACGCGGCTCGGACTGGCGCAGATCCACTCTCATCAAGCCATCCAGCGTATTGCTGAACTGCGCGTCGGAACTGAATCCGAGCAGGCGGCCCCCGAGCTTAAGGTATTGCCGCAGCAGGACCGGCACGCCCTTGGAGTCCGGCTCGATGCGCGCGACAAGCTGTGAAAGCTCGTCGATGTCCTTGGGTCTCGCGCTCTGGTCTTGGCGCGCTCTGAGATGGGTAAATTGCCGCCTTGACTTGATATAGCGTGCGAGCTCCGCTTCGATGGTGTTGGCCTTGAGATATTCCACGATGAGGCGGCGTGAAGCCGGGTCGTAGCTGTTGCTGATGCTGACTGCACCGAAGAGGATCGCATAGCGGGGATGGCGCTCGACGAAGCGTCCGATGCCGCGCCACAGGAGCATCAGAGGAGCGTAGCTGCGCTGGTATTTCGAGCGGACGAAGGAGCGGCCGAGCTCGATCCCAGGGTTCATGGATTGCAGCGCTCGCGCTCCATACTTGAACAACGACTGCGTATACAGGCCGCGCCTGCCGTAGCGCGACAGGATTTCGTCCGTAAGCCCGAGACGATAGGCCCCGACGATGTCCTGCGCCTCCTCATCCCAGACGAACAGATGCAGGTAGTGAGCGTCGAACAGATCGATATCCGAGGCCCTGCCGGTACCCTCGCCTGCTGCGCGAAAAGAGATCTCACGCAATCTGCCCAGTTCCTGGAGGCACCATGGGATCTGCGCAGCGTGGGCATACTGCACACGAAAGCGCCCGTTGCGCACCAGAGTCTGCTCCGGCGGCAGCGCTTCTATTTCCGCTTTAAGGAGTGCGGTCGGAATTGCCGGGACGATTTCCTCATGGGCGCAAGCTGGAAGAGGACTATGCCTGAACCGCTTGGGAACAAGCAGGGCGTGCAGCCGGTTGAAGCCTCGTTCCAACGAATGGGGTAAGACAGGGAGCCCGTCGACAACGGACAACCCGGGCGGGAGAGGGACCTTACCAACGGGAGGGAACCTCATCTCTGATTACCTCTTGGCGGCGCAATGGATGGACAGGTTTGACCCTCCCCGTGTCAAAACTGCCAGGTGCAGTCGGGGGAAAGCTTAGGCTCGCCTTCTTTCGTCGACGTGAACGCCTTGTTGCAATTGGATTTCAGGCTGCCTCCGGCAGATCCGGTTCGTGCAAGGTCCGGATCGACTGTTTGCGGATGCTCAAGACCCGCCGTACCGTGAAATTCGCGCCCTGCCCATCCATTTCGCTTTGGATTCCGCTACGCTTGTGCATGCCTCCGATCAAGCTCAGCGCGTCACCTTTGCGGCAACCCAGGAGCGTGGGCCAAAGTTCGGCGACAAAGCACCAGAAGGCGAGCGTCGTAGCCTCCTCGCTCCCGCCTTCGTTCCACAGCGTGAATTTCACACCCGGGGTCCCCCTGGGAGTGATGCCGCTGATGGGATCAGAAATCAGGGTGCCGGATAGAAATTGGTGTGTCGTGCTCATATGTCGTCGTCTGGCTCGCTCGGACCTTCACCACGGCATCTACGGCCTGCTGCGCCGTCTTCTGGATAGGCGATTCGCGTTTCGCCTGGCCGACTAGTTCGAACGGACTAACGAGCAACGCTGAATATGACGTGGAGATGACGGCCCCGGGAATATGAAAGCAAAGCCGTTGAGATTCGAGCGACTCTGGATTGTCTTTGGCGCCGGGTTCGTGGTGTTGGTCATCTACCTGTCTTTGACGCCCGAATTGCCTGATATCGCCGTGTCCACAAACCAGAAGCTCGGGCACGTGCTAGCTTACGGCTGGCTGATGCTCTGGTTCGCGCAACTCTATCGTTCGACCGGAGCCCGGCTGGCGCTGGCCGCGGCTTTCTGCGCTCTTGGCATCGGGCTAGAGTACCTCCAGGGTATGACAGGCTATCGCGGCTTCGAATACTCGGACATGCTGCTCAATTCGACCGGCGTGGCAACCGGTTTGGCGTTGGCGCACACGCCGCTGCAGAACGGTCTCCAGAGCATCGAAAGGATGGTTGCGTCAAAGTGAGGGGTGTCCGGCCGTAGCTCCTGGGATGCGGGGAGGCCAGATGAAATCCATCGTGTTTGGAAAGACAGCGGACGCTCTACTTCTCGATGTACTCGGACGGTATGGGTGAGGGCCGGCGCGTTTACAGCAGGTCGGAGTCCGGCGATTGGGCTCCCGTACCGCACGGGAGCATCGTCGAGAAGCTGTGGAAAATCGCCTGCGAGGAGTAAAGCAGGCCGTTCACTTCGCCAGAAAATCCAGCACCAGCCCGGCGGTTGCGTCCGGATTCTCTTCCATCACCCAGTGGCCGGAGGCGGGAACGACTCCGACCGTCACGTTCGCCGCGACGAAGCGGATCTCGTCCGCCATGGCGGTATTGAAGGACTTTTCCGCGCCCACCGCCAGCACCGGCATCGCGAGCTTGCCGCCGTCGGCGAGCATCGCCTTGTTGTCGACGCCATCCTGCGTGAACGCGCCGAACTGCTCGAACGCGTCGTGCATGGCGCGGGGGCGTGCATAGAGAGCCGCGTAATGCGCCCGCGTGGCTTCATCGATCGCCTTGGGATTTGCCGACAGCTCGTTCCAGAAGCGATCGAGATAGATCCGTTCGCGGCCCTTGACCAGCCGCTCGACGTCGGGTCCGCGGAAATTGAAGTGCCACAGGCGCGGATCGCGGGTAATCGCGTCCCAGTCGCCTATGCCCGGTAGAGGTGCATCGATCACCACCCAGCGGGTGACGCGCTCGGGGTACTGCGCGGCAAAGGCATACCCCACCATGTTGCCGATGTCGTGGGTGATCAGATCGGCCTTGTCGAACTTGAAATGATCGAGCACGCCCGCGATGTCGCGAGCCTGGTTCTTCTTGGTGTAGCCGACGTCCGGGTGCGCGGAAAGCCCCATGCCGCGCAGGTCCGGCACGATGACGGTGTGGTCCTTCGCAAGCCTCGCCGCGATTGGTGCCCACATATCGCCCGTGTCGCCGAAGCCGTGTAGCATGACCACGGCCGGGCCGGTCCCGCCCGCGCGGACGTACAAGCTCGTGCCGTTGGTTTCGACCATCTGCGTGCGAAAGCTCGCCGGGAACGGCTGGACATCAGCCCAAGCCGGCGACCCAAGAATCAGAATGGTCAGACCCAACGTCAGAAAGCGAAGCATGTTTCCCCTCCTCGAGGCCTATCGATCGCTACTACGAGCGCCGATTATCACCCGACCGCGCAATCATCAGTAGAGGGCGAATGCCTGACCGACATTTCTGGAAAGGCGAACAATGCTGAAGCTCGAATCCGTCGCCGCCTTTGTAGCGGTCGCCGAAGCCCGATCGATCAGCGAGGCCGCCCGGCGAATGGAGCTGTCCAAATCGGTGGTGAGCGAACGCCTAGCCGAGCTCGAGCGGACGCTGGGCGCGAAACTCGTGCATCGAACGACCCGCAAGATCGCGATCACCGAGGACGGAAGCGCCTTTTACGAGCGCGCTAAGCGCATCGTCCAGGAAGCGGCTGACGCCGTGGCCGTGATCGCCGAACGCCGCGGCAGGCTCACGGGCCCGCTGCGCATCTCCGCTCCCGTCAGCTTCGGCGCCCTTCATCTGGGCCCGGCACTATACCGCTTCCTCGCACACAACCCGGGGATCGAGCTGACGCTGGATCTCGATGACCGCTTCGTCAATCTGCTGACGGACGGCTACGACGCGGTTGTGCGTCACGGGCCGGTGGTGGATGAGCATGTCGTCGTGAAACGCCTCGCGCCCAGCCGCCGTTTTCTCGTCGCCGCCCCCGCATATGTGGAGCAGTTCGGCGAGCCGAAATCCCTTGCCGAGCTGGAACAGCATAAGGGGATCGTCTTCAGCCATCGCGGGGCGGCCGATTGGCGCTTCAAGGCAGCGCGCCAGGCGGTGACCGTACGCCCGCACGCGGTGCTGCGTGTCAACAACGGTCTCGTGATGCGCGACGCCGCCGTAGCCGGCCTTGGCCTCGCTCTGCTGCCTGCCTACTTCATCTATGAGCAGCTTGCCCGAGCGGAGCTGACCGTTCTCGACGTGGGCGCCGAAGCCGAGGGCGCCACGCTCTATCTCGCCTATCCCGAAGACCACCGTGGATCTGCCAAGATTCGCGCACTCACCGAATGGCTGCGCAGCGCATTCGGAAATCCGCCTTACTGGAACGCTGTGCCCTAGTGTCCTGTCCCATTAATAACTTGCCGAAAACCTGACGAGAATCGGCGCCATGCGGTGTTGCGAATCCTCACGAGGTGTTCAACCTCGTTCCGGTTCGCGCCTTGCCTGACGCCGATTTCGCAGGTTTTCCGAGCACTGGCGATGCTCAAACGTGGTCGTGGTCCACAGTAATGTTCAGCGCAGGAGATGATCACGATATCAATGGGACAGGACACTAGAACCTATCTCACTATTTGCTACCCAGCTCACCAAACTGCCCTCGGAGGCGCTCATGGATCAGATCAAACCCTTGTTTACCGCCACTGCGACCGCGACGGGTGGCCGCAACGGACATACCGAATCCAGCGACGGCATGGTGAAGGCCGACCTTTCGGTGCCCAAAGAGATGGGTGGACCGGGCAAGCCGGGCACCGCCACGCCGGAGCATTTGTTCGCGGCAGGTTATGCGGCCTGCTTCGGTGGCGCGCTGGACTTTGTGGGAAAGCAGCAGCGCAAAGACGCCAGCAAAGCCAGGATCACCTGCGCGGTATCGATCGGGCCGCGCGATGGAGGTGGCTTCGGTCTTGCCGTCAAGCTGCGCGTCGAGGACAAGACCCTTCCGCAAGCCGAGCTGGCGGCGCTGGCGAAGGAAGCCCACGAAAAGATCTGTCCTTATTCGCACGCCACGCGCAACAACGTGCCAGTAACATTCGACGTGATCGGAGGGTAGGCCGAGACGTGCAGCAGCGTCGGCCCGTGGGCGATAAATCGGTGCTCAAGCGAGAACCGGAGAAATCGCCAAGTGTCTGAACGCGGAGGGCCGTCTTTGAACGCGATACATAGCTAAAGGAGAGCAGATCATGGTCGATTTGACGGCGTCTGCGATACGGAAGCCATTGAAAACAGCGGCGGGCGCGGCGGCTGAGAAGCCTGCGCTGGTCATTGCGGATAAGGCCCGTGCGGAAAAATTGCACGACATGGTGGCCGTCGCTGCTTATTACCTGGCAGAGCGTCGAAACTTCGAAGCCGGACACGAATTGGAGGACTGGCTCACCGCGGAAGCGCAGGTCTGGGCAGAGGTGGCGACTCCGCGCGGATCCTGACAATCCGGATCCCCTTCACCAGCTTCCGTACCAGTAGGGCGACGCCACCGGCCGAAGCGCCGCCCGTGGCAACCAATGCCACCGTTGTCACGCAGAGAGGGCACATAGCGTTCAACCCTTGGCGTACTCGTCGTGGCGGCGCCACCAAATGCCGGTCTCGTTGCGGCCCTTGGGCGAGCGGTCGAGCCACTGGTACATGCCCCACAGTCCGTCCAGCCCGCGCGCATACGCCGAGTAGGCGTGGTAGACGACGCCGTCTTCGAGCACGAACGCGCTCATGCCCGGCCGCTCGCGGAGGTAGGTTGGCACATCGGTTCCGCTCATCGCCGCCATTTCGCCAACAGGCCCCTCCCCGCCCGGTTCTCGCCGCGACGCCGGCATCGCCGCCTCGCGCCGGTAGTTGTATTCGATGCCACCCTCGCGCTGTTGCTCCTCGCTGAACCACACGTTGAAGTCGGGGTTAAAGTCGCCGCCGAACGAGGACGCCCAGGGAAACTTCCACCCCAGTCGCCGCTTGTAGGCCTGAAGCTTCGCGAGCGGCGCGCGCGACACCGCCCAGAGCATGACGTCGTGGTTCGCCAGATGGACGCCGACGCCATCGAATCCGTCCGCAATCGCAGAACAGGACGGGCAGCCCGCCGCATAGTCGGGCCCGAACATGAAGTGGTAAACGAGGAGCTGCGAGCGCCCTCGGAACAGGTCGGATAGCGAGGCGCTCCCTTCATCGGTCTCGAATCGGTACGCCTTGTCGATCCGGACCCACGGCAGCTCCTGCCGCCGCCGCGCCAACTCGTCGCTGCGCCGCGTGTGCTCTTTCTCGTCCTTGAGCAACCCAAGCCGGGCTGCAACCCACTCTTTCCTCGATACGACGCGATGCTTGTCCATCTCGACTCTCCTGATTCCGTTAGACGATTCCATAGATGAGGTTGGCGCGCCCATCCGGAAGCGGACGAGCCTGCCGCAGTTCGAGCTTTCGGCGGCGCTCCGTCGTCGCGAAGAGTGCCTTCCCTCCGCCTGCGATCAGCGGGCAAACCAGTAACCTGAGCTCATCCACCAGTCCGGCGTCGATGAGGCTCGCTGTAACCCGTGCGCCGCCCATGAGATAGATATCCTTGCCGGGTTGCCGCTTGAGGGCAGCGACGTCTTCGATTCCTCTAAGAAACCTCGTTTTCGGCCATAGAGCCGAAGTCAGCGTGCGCGACAGCACATAGTGCGCGGTCCGCTCTGCGAAACGAGCCCATTCCACTTCACCGCGCGTCGGCAGCTTGTTCGACATCGGGTGAAGCTTGCTCGGCTCTTTCTGTATGGCAGTCCAATACTGCTCGTAGTTGGGGTACATGCCGGCGCCGAGCACGCACGCGTCGATCTGCTGTGTCAGCCCATAGTCCTCCGACCAGGCTTCCACCCAATCCGCGTAGCCCTCGGCGCCTTCGACCTTGCCGTCAAGAGAAGACTTGAATGCCGCGATCAGTTTCCGCATGGATAATCTCCAGTTCGTTTCGTCACGCCGGCAGCCGCCGGTCGTATTCCGTCTGCAAGCGCCTCCAACCATCCCAGAATGGCTCTGGCTCCCGGCCCGTTGCGCGAGCGACCAGAACGTCGAGATGCATGTGCCAGCCGGGTCCAACGCGGTGCAGAAGTGCGCGATCCGCGACGCGACGATGGATCACCGTGAGCAGGACCTTGTCGCCCTTTGGCTCGAGCTCGAAGGAAACATCACCGGTGCCCGCCCAAGTGAAGGCGATCTTGCGAGGTGGCGTGAGCTCGGTGATTCGGCTCTGCATGCGGTGCTCGTCCCCGAACCCGGTCGGCCGTTGTCCGGGCGGTTTGGTCAGTTCGTTGTTTCGCCAAACGAGTTCGAAGGCCGTTCCGACCTTCATCTCCATCTCGCCGGCAGCGAGCCACTGGCGGCGCAGGTCGCCCTCGGTCAGATAGGCCCACACTCGTTCGATGGGACCCGGCAGAAGGCGCTGGATCGTCAACGTGGCAGGTTCTGTCAGCACGCCGTAAGCGTCTGGGGTCATCTGTTGGTTCACTCGTTATCTCCTTTTCTTGGGAACGGGGGATTTAGTTGCGCCTGCTTTGCGGAGCAGCCTCTCGAGCACATCAAGACGCTCGGTCCAGAATCGCTCGTAGTAGCTCAGCCACTCTTGCGCGCTGGCGAGCGGTCCGGGATCGAGACGGCACAGATGGGTGCGGCCGCGCACCTCCCGGCGAATCAGCCCCGCACTCTCCAGCGCCTTGATGTGCTTCGAGGCCGCAGCGAGCGAGATCGCGAAAGGTTCCGCGAGCTCGCCAACCGTTCGCTCGCCGTTCGCGAGCTCGCGCAGCATCTGGCGGCGCGTCGCATCGCCGAGAGCGTGAAAGACGGCATTCAGCCGGGCGATCTGTAATTCAACCATACGGTTGAATATTACCCGCACACTTCGGGTATTGTCAACCCATCGGTTGAATAATTTGCAGAACCCTCGCGACCACCTCGTCCCGTGCAAACCGCTGTGCCAAACGCATGAACAAGGAAATTTTCGCGAATACAGATCCATGGTGAGCAGCTGATTCCCGCTCACGTACGTCGTCCAGGCAGATGCTTCGCCCGCCTTGTAGCCCTTACACAGGCGCTGCTACACTGCGCGCCGCATCGGCCAAAACAAACGACGGGGGAGGCATATGAAGCATATTGCTCTGGCGCGCGCGTTGATCTTCTCGCTGCTGGTCGGCGTCGTGTCGGCAAAGGCCCAGGGACAAGCCCCGGGCACATTGCTGATCCCGGCGGACAAAGGTGAGAGCGCCACCCGGCATTTCGATCCGCTCGGCAAGCCGCCGTCCAAGTTCACGCTCGAGTTGCGCAACGGCCTCAAGGCCGAGCTGCCGTTCGCCGACAAACGCGATTTCGACGAGGCCAAACGCGGGTTCATCGCCGAGCCGCCCTATACGAAGATCATGGCCGATGCCGGCCATGTCGCGTGGGACATGGGAAGCTACGGCTGGCTCCTCACGGGGCGCGACTTCGGCAGCATCCATCCCTCGCTGCAGCGGCAAGCCGTGTTGAACATGGCCTACGGCCTCTACGAAGTCGTCCCGGGCCGCATCTATCAAGTCCGCGGCTTCGACCTCGCCAACATCAGCTTCATCAAGGGCGACACCGGCTGGATCATCTTCGATCCGCTGACCGCCACGGAGACCGCGCGTGCGGCGCTCGAGTTCATCAACGACAAGCTCGGCAAGCGCCCGGTGGTCGGTGTGGTCTACTCGCATTCGCACGGCGACCACTTCGGAGGGGTGCGGGGCGTGGTGGACGAGGCCGACGTCGCCAGCGGCAAGGTGATGGTCATCGCTCCGCAAGGTTTCCTGGAGGCGGCGATTGCCGAGAACGTGTTCGCGGGCAACGCGATGTCCCGGCGCTTGCAATGGCAATACGCCGTGTTGCTGCAACGCAACCCCTTCGGTCACGTCGACCAGGCGATCGGCAAGAATGTCGCCAGCGGCAGTGTCGGGTTGATCGCGCCGAACCGGTTGATCACCCAAAAGTTCGAAGAGATCACGCTCGACGGCGTGCAGATGGTGTTCCAGAACACGCCGGACACCGAGGCACCGGTGGAGATGCACACCTGGTTCCCGCAGTTCAAGGCGTTCTGGGCGGCCGAGAACGTGACCGGCACGATCCACAACATCTACACCCTGCGCGGCGCTCGGGTGCGTAATGCGCTCAACTGGTCGAAGGAGATCAACGTCGCGCTCCACGAGTTCGGCCAGGAAGCCGAGGTGATGTTCGCCTCGCACAGCTGGCCGCGCTGGGGCAACGCCCGCATCCAGGAGGCGCTGCGTGCGCAACGCGATGCATATGCCAACCTGAACAATCAGGTGCTTCACTACGCCAACCTCGGGGTGACGATCAACGAAATCCACAACGTCTATAAGGTACCGAAGAGCCTCCGCGAGCAGTGGGCGGCGCGCAGCTACCACGGCGACGTGCAGAACAACGCGCGCGGCGTGATCAACCGCTTCCTCGGGCATTACGACGGCAATCCGGTCAACCTCATCCCGCTGTCACCGAAGGATTCGGCGCCGCTCTATGTCGAGATGATGGGCGGCTCGCGTAAGATCCTCGCGAAGGGAAAACAACTCATCGCCGAGGGCAAGTATCTGCACGCGACGGAGATCCTCAACCGCTTGGTGTTCGCCCAGCCGAAGAACCAGGCGGCCCGGCGGCTGCTCGCCGATGCGTACGAGCAGCTCGGCTACCGCGCCGAGAGCACGAGCGTGCGCAACAGCTTCCTGCAGGGTGCCTTCGAGCTGCGCAACGGCCTGCCCGGCGGGGTGCCGATCCAGTCGACCGGCCCGGACGTCGTTCGCGCGATGTCGACCGAGCAGTGGCTGGATTTCGTCGCCATCAGCCTGGACCCCAAGAAGGCCGAGGGGATCAAGTTCACCATCAACCTGGTGACGCCCGACAACGGCGAGGAATACGCCGTGGAGATGAGCAACGCGACGCTCACCAGCGTCAAGGGCTACCAGGCAAAGAAGCCGGACCTCACGGTAACCGTGAATCGCGCAGATCTGAACCAGGTGATGATGGGGCTGGCGTCGTTCGACGATCTGATCAAAGCGGGCAAGGCAAAGTTCGAGGGCGACCGGTCGGGGTTCGATCGGCTAAGGTCCAGCCTTGTCCGGTTCACGCCTGACTTCGAGATTCTGCCGGGCACCGCGGCGAAGAAACATTCGAACGCGCCGAAACCGTTCGAGGTGCGCGAGCTCGTCGAGGTGGACTGATTTCTTGCACAGAGGGGGAGAAGAAGCGTGACGTCTACAAGTCGCACTGCGAAACTTCTTAGCGCTGCATCGCTGTTTGTCGTCGTGGGCGCACAGGCTCAGGACGTGCCGCCGACCCCACCGGGCAATCGCCACTACTCGCCGTATCCCGAGCAGAACTTCCCCAACACGGTGTTCTTCGGCGACGCCCATCTGCACACCTCGTATTCGACCGATGCCGGCATGCTGGGCAATACGCTCGGTCCCGAAGAGGCGTATCGCTTCGCGCGCGGCGAGACGGTCATATCGAGCACCGGCCTGCCGGCCCGCCTGCGGCGGCCGCTCGATTTCGTGGTGATCACGGACCATGCCGAGAACCTCGGCCTCGCGCCAGCGCTGAGGGAAGGAAATCCCTTGATACTGCAGAGCGAGTGGGGCCGGATGCAGTACGAGCTGGTCAAGCAGGGTACGGTCGCGGCGATCGCACAGGCCTTCGACAACTGGCTCACTCGTGTGAGCGCAAACGACGATCCCACGCGGGATGTGCCAGAGCTCGGGCGGACGATGTGGGAAAAGATCACCAGTGCGGCCGAGAAATACAACGAGCCGGGCCGCTTCACGACGCTGATGGGCTTCGAATGGACCAGCCAGCCCAACGGCAACAACCTGCACCGCAACGTCATCTTCCGCGACGGCAAAACGCAAGCCGACCAGATCGTGCCGTTCTCCGTGTACGACGGCCAGGATCCGCAGCAGCTGTGGGCGTGGCTGGACGCCTACGAGAAGAAGACCGGCGGACGAGCGATAGCGATCGCGCACAACGGCAACATTTCGAACGGCCTGATGTTCGACGATGTGACCTTCACGAAAAAGCCTCTCGACCGCAGCTACGCCGAGCTGCGCATGCGCTGGGAGCCGGTATACGAGGTCACGCAGATGAAAGGCGACGGTGAGACCCATCCCGTGCTCTCGCCGACCGACGAGTTTGCCAATTTCGAACGCTGGGACAAGGGTAGCTTCGGGCCGCAGCCCAAGACCAGGGACATGCTGCCGCGCGAGTACGCGCGCGCCGCTTACAAGAAGGGGCTGGCGTACGAAGCGAAGCTCGGCGCCAATCCGTTCAAGTTCGGGATGATCGGCGCGATCGACTCCCACACCTCACTCGCCACCAGCGACGAGAACAACTTCTTCGGTAAGGCCGTCCTGCTCGAGCCCAGCGCAGATCCGGTGCGCTTCGACGAGGTCATCGTCGGGCGCCTTGCGCCGAAGGGCTACCAGATCACCGCGAGGGAGACGAGCGCATCGGGGCTAGCGGGCGTGTGGGCGCGGGAGAACACCCGCGAGGCCATCTGGGACGCGCTCGCGCGCAAGGAGGTCTTCGCCACGACGGGCACCCGCCTGATCGTGCGGGTGTTCGGCGGATTCGACTTTTCGGCGGCGGACCTGCAGCGCTCCAACTTCGCCCAGCACGGCTATGCGAAGGGTGTGCCGATGGGCGGCGATCTGC